>QKGI01000095.1 GCA_003250475.1 Bacteroidota bacterium
GTGAAATGAAGCTTACTGCGGTGCACAACCGGGTGCCTGTCGGTGAATGCGTCAATGTGGCGGTGAATAATAATGCCCTTGCGAATACCCTCGGGATATTTCAGATAACCACGGCCTTTGACATAATCGCCAATGTAATTGCCAATAATGATATTATCCGAGTCGCCTGAGAGGTATATATGTGCCAGGACATTCATCCGTTATAAATTACTGCAAAGATTCTGCCAATAAGTTGAGGTTTAAAATATTAACCAGTAAATTAATTAACAAAAACCTACTGATTTATTAACTTCCATATTATCAAAATATTATGAGCCTGGCAAAGAATGATTTAAACTGACTTATATCACTTCCCAATTCAGTTACAAATTATAAATTTGCCGGATACGGCAACTACCTTAAATGAATATTATTCAAAAAAATAAATAAAAAACGAGGAGGTTTTATGTTAAAAAGGAATGTAATCATTATTGGAGCTGCGGGCAGGGATTTTCACAATTTTAATACCTATTTCCGCGGTAACGAATTGTACAACGTTGTTGCTTTTACTGCAGCTCAGATACCTGATATTGACGGCCGGAAATATCCTTCTGAGCTTGCCGGGAGCCTTTATCCGTCAGGGATACCCATTTTCTCAGAGAGTGATCTGCCCCGGCTTATTAAAGAGATGAAGGTTGATGACTGTGTCTTCTCATATAGTGATGTTACCTATCAGAAAGTGATGTCGATCAGCGCCATCGTCAATGCTGCCGGTGCCAACTTCATACTTCTCGGCTGGCGTGAGACCATGGTTAAAAGCACCAAGCCTGTTATAGCAGTAGGTGCCATCCGCACAGGTTGTGGCAAGAGCCAGACCTCACGCAGGGTTGTTGAGCTGCTCATGAAGAAGGGGCTGAAGGTTGTGGCAGTACGTCACCCGATGCCTTATGGAAATCTTGTTGAGCAGAAGGTACAGCGCTTTGCTGTGGTGGAGGATCTTGCCAGGCATAAGTGCACCGTGGAGGAGATGGAAGAGTATGAACCCCACGTCATCCGCGGCAATGTGATCTACGCAGGTGTCGATTACGAGGCAATACTGCGCGCTGCGGAGAATGACCCTGCAGGATGCGATGTTGTCCTCTGGGACGGAGGTAATAATGACTTTCCCTTCTATAATCCCGACCTGATGATCACTGTAACAGATCCTCACCGTGCAGGGCATGAGCTTACCTACTATCCTGGTGAGGTGACACTCCGCCTGGCCGACGTGGTGGTTATAAATAAGATGGACAGCGCTGCACCTCAGGACATACAGACTGTCCGCGAGAGTATCGAGAAGGTTGCTCCGAAAGCCGTGGTTGTTGACGGAGCATCGCCCATCAGGGTAGATAATCCTTCAGTGATCAAGGGCAAACGCGTACTGGTTGTTGAGGATGGTCCGACACTCACCCACGGCGAGATGAAGATAGGCGCCGGTGTTGTTGCTGCTCATAAGTTCGGGGCTTCCGAGCTGGTCGATCCCAGGCCTTTCACTGTCGGAAAGCTCACAGAGACGTTCGAGAAATATCCTAACATAGGCACCCTGTTGCCTGCAATGGGTTACGGAGCCGAACAGCTGAAGGATCTTGAGACAACGATAAACAATACTGATTGTGACGCGGTAGTCATCGGCACACCGATCGATCTGAACCGTATCATAAATATCAAGCGGCCTTCAACCAGGGTATGGTATGATCTCCAGGAGATAGGCAGCCCGAACCTTGAGGAGGTGATTGATGAGTTTGTGAAGAAGCACAAGCTGGCCTGAGGGAAGCTGTAGTATAGCTTACAGGGCACGGGGTTGTTATTCCTCCGTGCCCTTTTTATTTCCTGTGTTGCCACATACCTTCACAATGAATATCTTTGGCGAAAAATTTGTACAGATGCAGGGGACAGGCCATACTGACCTGAAAAATATCGATGCAGCCGGCAACGGGATCACTATTGTTGGATCAGGCAGCTGGGCCACAGCGATGACAATGGTGCTGACCGCCAATGGTCATCATGTCACCTGGTTTATAGACAGGCCTGAGATATTCAGGCACGTGAGACGCTACGGAAGAAATCCCTTTTACCTTCCCGCAATTGAGTTCGATCTCACAATGATCAGCCCTTCTGACAGTATCCGTTCTGCAGTAAAAGACTCCGGTGTCATAATAATGGTGACACCTGCAGCCTATCTGAAAGCTGCCCTGGAGGGATTAGATGCGGATGACATGGCAGGAAAAACAGTCTGTTCCGGGATAAAGGGTATTATCCCCGGCGATAATTGCGTTACAGGCGAGTATCTCATCAGGAGGTACCACATCCCGGACGAGAGTATAGTCATCATTACCGGGCCAAGCCATGCAGAGGAGGTATCGACAGAGAGGCTGACCTATCTTACCTTTGCTTCATTAAACAACGAAAGAGCCGGGTCGGTCGCATCCCTCTTCTCCAACAGGTGGATAAGAACTTTGTTATCGGGGGATTTCATCGGAACTGAATACGCAGCCGTCATGAAGAATATCTATGCGATTGCTGCCGGCATAACCGCCGGGCTGGGTTACGGAGACAATTTTGTTGCAGTGCTTCTGGCAAATGCCGCCGGCGAGATGAGCCGGTTTGTAAATGCTGTATCACCTTCCGGCCGTGACATAACAGAATCACCATACCTCGGCGACCTTCTCGTAACCGGTTATTCACCGTTCAGCAGAAACAGGGCACTGGGATTTATGATTGGCAAAGGTTATACCGTAAAAAATGCCCTGCTGGAGATGAACCAGGTGGCAGAAGGGTACTCTGCCTCATATTGCATTCATGAGGTTAATGATAAACTCAGGGTGGATATCCCGATAGCGGAAGCAGTCTACAGGATCCTTTACACCGATGCGAATCCTGCTCAGGAGATAAAAAGTATGTCAAAAAAACTCAGATAGAAAATGAAAAGTGACATCTCAGTCAAAACAAACGGTATCAGTTCATTTATAAGGACTGAAGATATTGCCCTCTATACTGAGAGGGCAAAAACCAGTCTTATCACCCTGAGGGAGGGTAAGGGGTTAGGAAACCAGTTCACCGGTTGGCTTCGCCTGCCTGACAGGACCGTCGAGGAGACAGAAGGAATAAAACGGTGTGCAGCACGCCTCCGTTCTCAGGCTCCCGTGACTGTTGTTGTCGGCATAGGAGGATCATACCTCGGTGCCAAGGCATTAACGGAGGCATTGTCTGATCCCTTCTCGGAACATGAGCATACACTCCTGTTTGCAGGGCATACGCTCAGTGAGGACTATCATGCCTCCCTGCTCAGGTACCTGGATCACACCTCATATAATATCCTGGTTATTTCGAAGAGCGGTACCACCACCGAACCTGCCATAGCCTTCCGGATACTGCGTGATCACATGAGAAAAACTGCCGGGGCGGAGGTCATGAAATCACGTATTGTCGCCATTACCGACGCACAGCGGGGGGCGCTTCACAAACTGGCAGTTGAAGAAGGGTACGAGACTTTTGTTATCCCTGACGATGTTGGCGGACGATACTCGGTACTCACACCGGTAGGGCTTCTGCCCCTGGCACTGGCAGGATACGATGCCGACGCCTTTGTGCGCGGCATGAGGGATATGGCACTCTCGGTACGGGAAGGTGATGACACCGCTACGAACATTGCGATAGCATATGCTGCTGCAAGGAACACCCTTTATCATAAAGGTTATACAACCGAGATACTCATCAGCTATGAGCCTTCACTCGTTTACCTGGCTGAGTGGTGGAAACAACTCTATGGTGAGAGCGAGGGGAAGGAGAGCAAGGGTATTTTCCCCTCTTCCGTTACATTTACCACCGACCTTCACTCCATGGGCCAGTACATTCAACAGGGTGAGCGGAAACTGTTCGAGACGGTGATACATGTGGAGGAGTCCCGTCACAGCCTGGTGGTACCGGGGGCCGCGGATGATTCGGATGGCATAGGCTTCATCGCTGGCAGAAGCCTGACCGATGTCAATCACAAGGCCGAAGCAGGCACACGGATAGCACACATCGACGGTGGCGTGCCAGTGATTAAGATCAGCATGAAACGTATTGATGAGTACAACCTCGGTCAGTTGATGTACTTCTTTGAGCTGGCATGCGCCGTGAGCGGTTATATACTCGAGATCAATCCCTTTGACCAGCCAGGTGTTGAATCCTATAAAAGGAATATGTTCGCACTCCTGGGCAAGAAGGGTTTTGAAGCTGAACGTGAGAGACTCGAGAAGGAGCTGAAAGAAAAAAGCTGACAATTGGTAAATGACCGGCAGGTGGCCCTATGACGGCTTGAAGAGGTCGTCGGCATCAGCGCCGGAGAACCCTCCGCAGGATGTGCCAGGCGTGGTGAACTGTGCCGCTACTCAGGTATTCTTCTGACCCTCCGGTCTCATCTGCGGAAAGAAGAGGACATCCTGTATCGAAGGCTGGTTTGTCATGAACATTGTCAGCCTGTCCATACCGATACCCATCCCGGAGGTGGGTGGCATACCATACTCAAGGGCCCTGACGAAGTCCATGTCAATGAACATAGCCTCATCATCACCTTTTTCTGAAAGCCTCATCTGCTCCTGGAAACGTTCCAGCTGGTCTATGGGGTCATTCAGCTCCGAATAGGCATTGGCCAGCTCTTTCCCGTTCACTATCAGCTCAAAGCGTTCAGTCAGACCTGCCTTATGCCTGTGTTTTTTTGTCAGCGGCGAGGTCTCCTGCGGATAATCGATAATAAATGTCGGCTGAACAAAGTGATGTTCACACTTCTCACCGAAGATAAGGTCAATAAGCTTTCCTTTTCCCATTGAAGGAGAATGACCTATCCCGGCGGCATCGCACTCTTTCCTGAGATCGTCCTCACTCATCTCAGTAATATCGATACCGGCATATTCCTTTATGGCATCTGTCATGGAGATGCGTCTGTAAGGAGGCTTGTAATCAATGATATGGTCACCTAATGCCACTCTCGTGGTACCATGAAGATCTGTGGCCACTTTTTCGAGTATCTGTTCGGTGAAGCTCATCATCCAGTTATAGTCCTTGTAGGCTACATAGATCTCCATCACAGTAAACTCCGGGTTATGTGTCCGGTCCATCCCCTCATTGCGGAAGTCCTTCGAAAATTCATAGACACCGTCATACCCTCCGACGATAAGCTTCTTAAGGTATAATTCATCAGCTATCCTCAGGTAAAGAGGTATATCAAGAGCATTATGATGGGTGATGAAGGGCCTAGCGGCTGCTCCCCCGGGAATGGCCTGCAGTATAGGCGTCTCAACCTCCAGGTAACCGTTGGAGTCAAACAGCTCACGCATCGATCTCATTATCTGTGTGCGTTTACGGAAGAGCTCCCTGACCTCCGGGTTGATGATGAGATCGACATAACGCTGACGGTATCTCATCTCAGGGTCAGTGACAGCATCATACAACACGCCGTCCTTCTCCTTGACCACCGGCAGCGGACGGAGCGACTTGCTAAGCAGGGTCAGTTCCTTCACATGGATGGTTATCTCACCCATCTGCGTCCTGAAGGCAAATCCCCTGATACCAATAATATCACCTATATCGAGCAGTTTCTTAAAAAGGGTATTGTAGAGGGTCTTGTCCTCTCCCGGGCACAGGTCGTCGCGTCTTACATATATCTGTATCCGCCCTGACGAATCCATCAACTCTGCAAACGAGGCGTTACCCATTATGCGGCGGCTCATAATACGGCCTGCCAGACATACATCCGGGAAGTTATCCTCTCCGTCCCTGAAGTCAGTCAGTATCTTTGTGGCGGAGATATTGACGGGATACATCGCTGCAGGGTATGGATCGATACCCAGTTTACGTATCTCTTCAAGCGACTGTCTGCGAACCTGTTCCTGTTCGCTGATGTGAAGTGTGGTCATGATTTAAAATTTGTGCAAAGGTAATATTTGGCTGCGAGTAATCAATAGGTCTGAAGGTCTGTCGCCCCGCAGGCGGGGCTCCGTCTTGCGGTCTTGCGGTCTTGCGGTCATACCGGAGCGTAGCGGAGACCCGTGACCGAGAGGCCGGGACAGTCTTACGGATTTAATGCTCTACCTGATGGGATTTGCAGCTTCAATTTTATCTCTGAAAAGCCTCTGGATGTTCTTTGTTACCGGTCCAGGTGTGCCGCTGCCTATAACCTGGTCGCCTATTTTCAGCACAGGCACAATCTCACCGGTAGTGTTCGCAAAGAAGGCTTCATGCATATATGAGAGCATGTCGGCAGGGACAGCCTCTTCGATAACACTGATACCGTTTTCCCTGGCAGCGGAAAGAATATTACTGCGTGTGATGCCGGAAAGGATATAATTTGACTCAGGATGGGTATGGATAGCATCATTCTTTACAAAGAAGATATTTGAATGAGCTCCTTCGGTAACCAGTCCTTCACGTACAAAGCACACTTCGGCACAGCCCCTGTCGTGTGCCTCCTGGTAAGGCATCACGTTGGCAAGCAATGCCGTCGACTTGATATCGCACCTGTTCCACCTGGGATCGGGTGTCAGCCACATGTTCACACCGCGTTCACAGGCCAGGGTGTTGATGCTGTGACGGCGTGCATAGCCATAAACCGTAGGTTTTACCGGGGGATCAGGGAAAGCATGGTTGCGGGGGGCAACGCCGCGCGTAACCTGGAAATAGACAATGGCGCATTCGGAGCCAAGATCATTCCTGTGTATCAGATCCAGCGATATCTGTTCGAATTTATCTGCATCATCCCATTCAATACGAGTCTCTTTGAGACTGCGCCTGAACCGGTCGGCATGGCCCGGCAGATCGAAGAAGTAGCCTCCATACCATCTTGTTACCTCGTAAATACTGTCACCAAAGAGAAAACCTCTGTCGTCCGGACTAATAAATGCATCATCTTTTGAAAGGTACTGTCCGTTCAGGTAAACTGTTTCCATGTATTCAATATGTTAAATTTGACTGATAAAATATTGCGGCCCGCCCTGTAAGGCAGGGTTAAGCCTGTGTGTTTTATTTTATTGTTTATGTGTTCAGCTCCGGAGAGTTTTACTGCCATGCCGTCTCTTATAAACATTTGTGTTTCAGAATTTAAGTTTTGTTAACCCGTCAAGCTGGCTGACGGAGAGTCCTTCAGGGTCATATCCTGCCGAGCGGCATAAAAACCAGATTGAGGCTGACTTGGCCAGCAGGTCAATCATGTCGAATGTCTCCTCCGGCTCCGGGCCTGTCGCGAACACACCATGCTTCTCCCACAGGGCCACAGCATGATTCTCCAGGGCCTTCACCGTAGCCTCGCCTATTGCTATCGTGCCGGGCAGACTGTAAGGGACGAAACCAACCCCGGCAGGAATAAATACACTGGTCTCAGGATGCATACCCAGAAGGGTTCTGTTAAGCTTCTCCTCATCGCATAAGTCCTTTATCTGTGTAAGGGCAATAAGCTCGGTAACGTGTGTATGCATCACCACGGAATGATCAGGTCTTTTTGCCGCCAGCATCTCGTGGATACACAGGTGCGTGGCCAGCTCGCTTGTCGGCCTGAGCCGGGTCATTTCAGCGCGCGGGAGAATATGATATCCATCCCCCTCGTCGTTTATTCTTATCAGAAGGATGTTTTCACGGGGCAGGTCAGCCACGTCACGCATCCTTGTATTTGTTCCCGTGACCAGTAAGAGTGACCCTGCAAGTGTTGAAAATCTCTTTGGCAGCGCCAGGGCTGGTGTCTTGCTCTGATCATGGGATGACAGCTGTTTCCCTTTATCCAGGCGGACAGAGATATTTCCGGCATTTCTTTCAGCCCAGCCTCTTTGCCAGAGCCATCCGGCAACAGAGGCTACAGCTCCGGTTTTTTCTTCCAACAGTGATAGCAGCTCTTGTCTCATTACCGCATCAGCAGATAATATCCCTCAAAGATACACTTTCATCGTTTCGGAAAAGTAAAATTCACCCTGCGCTTTGTCTTTTATTATTTACCTTTGCATATTATCTCATTTCAGAGTGAAAAAAGGGTATGTCAGGTAAGAGGAGACTGCCATCGTGGCTTAGGATGGAGAGGGCAAGCGGGGAGAACTATACTCTTGTCAAGCGTCTGGTGGAGGATAACCGTCTTCACACGATATGCACATCGGGTAACTGCCCTAATATTGGTGAGTGCTGGAATTCAGGCACTGCCACCCTGATGATACTTGGTGATATATGTACCCGTTCATGCAAATTCTGCGGGACAAGATCAGGCAGGCCCGTGGCTCCGGACCAGGATGAGCCCGGGAGAGTGGCTCAGGCAGTGAAAACCATGCGCCTGAAGCACTGTGTCATCACCTCCGTTGACAGGGATGACCTGCCTGACGGTGGCGCCGGTCACTGGTCTGATACTGTCAGAAAGATCAGGGAGGTGAATCGCGGGGTCACGATAGAGGCACTCATCCCTGATTTCCGGGGTAATACCGGGGATATCGACAGGGTGATAGAAGCGGCTCCTGATATTATCGCACACAATATAGAGACTGTAAGAAGGCTTACACCGTTGATCAGGTCGGTTGCCAGATACGAGGTGAGCCTCGGCGTACTCAGGCATATTGCTGCAAGAGGAGTGAGGTCAAAATCGGGCTTGATGCTTGGCCTCGGCGAAACGGAGGAAGAGGTGATTGAAACACTGAATGACCTCCATGCTACCGGATGCAAAATAGTAACGATAGGTCAATACCTGGCACCCAGTCTTGACCATATACAGGTCTCGGAATATGTTACACCGGAGAAGTTTGAATTTTACCGGAGAAAGGGACTTGAGATCGGTTTTGAGTTTGTGGAGAGCAGTCCACTGGTAAGGAGCTCATTCCATGCGGAGAAACATATTGTGCACAGTACTGCTGACCCGGTAGATGATACGCCGGACACCGGTGGTAACGGTCAGGAGACCGGGCAGGAGCATCATACAGAAGCATATGCCACTGACCCCGGGCTTGACGCATCCCGGCGTGAGACAAAAGCCGGGGTCTCTGTACCGCTTGTTATCTATGATGATCTCGGGCTGAAGGATTATAAGGAGACCTGGGAATACCAGGAGCAGTTCTTTAATGCCAAAGTGGCAGAGAAATCCCGTACGCTGAGCCCTGCAGAAAAGACTCCTGACCGCCTCATCTTTGTTGAACATAACCATGTATATACCCTGGGAAAAAGTGGTTCAGACAGGAACCTCCTGGTTGACAGTATACAGTTGAAGGCTCATAATGCCTCGTTCTACCGTATCGACAGGGGGGGAGACATAACCTATCATGGCCCCGGCCAGCTTGTAGGGTATCCGATATTCGACCTGGAGGGACTGAAACTAGGGTTACGGGAATATATTCATCTGCTTGAAGAAGCAATTATCAGGGGCGTTTCCGTTTATGGAGTAACGGGAAGCCGCCTGGAGGGGGCCACCGGTGTCTGGATAAAGCCCGGAGACAACACCCCTGCAAGAAAAATTTGTGCTATCGGCGTCAGGGCATCGAAGTTTGTGACTATGCACGGCTTTGCTCTTAATGTCAGCACAGACCTCTCTTATTTCAGCCATATTAACCCCTGCGGCTTTGTCGACAAAGGTGTGACAAGCATTGAGAAGGAGACGGGGAGAAGGGTAAGCATGGATGATATTAAGAACACGATGAGTAAAACCATGAGGGAGGTCTTCGGATATGATTATTATTAAAATGAAATATAATGGAAAAAAGGTGGCTCTTGAAAGGGAGAGGCGACGAACGTGTCGTTTCATCCCTGGCGACAGAGATGAAGGTGCCTTCCGCTGTCGCCAACCTGATGGTACAACGGGGCATCACATCAAAAAGCCAGGCTGAAGAATTTTTTAACCCTACACTCAGCTCCCTGCATGATCCCTTCCTGATGAAGGACATGACACGGGCTGTTGACAGGATTACCACAGCAATATCCCGTAATGAGAAGATTCTTGTTTACGGCGATTATGATGTCGACGGCACCACTTCAGTGGCAATGCTTTATGCTTTCCTCAGGGAGCGGCATCCGAACCTTCTCTACTATATCCCCGACAGATACCATGAGGGCTACGGGCTTTCACTCAAGGGGATTGACTTTGCAGGTGCTGAGAACTGCAGGCTGATCATCGCCCTCGACTGTGGCATCAAATCGGTGGATAAGGTCAAGTATGCGCGGTCAAAAGGGATTGATATCATCATATGTGATCACCACCTGCCGGGTGATGAGATCCCTGCCGCGACAGCAGTACTCGACCCCAAACAGCCCGGGTGCAGTTATCCCTACAAGGAGCTGTCGGGCTGCGGGGTGGGCTTCAAGCTCATGCAGGCCATATGTAAGGTGCAGAACATACCCTTTGAAAGGATCATACCCTATCTTGATCTCGTTGCAGTAAGTATAGGTTCAGACATCGTTCCCATGAACGGGGAGAACAGGGTATTGGCCTATTTCGGGCTGAAACAGCTTAACGAATCCCCCAGGCTGGGCTTCCAGAAAATTATTGAGAAGGCTAAAATACGTATGCCACTGGCTATCGAAGATATTGTCTTCAGGATCGGCCCGCGTATTAATGCCGCAGGAAGGATGGAGTCAGGCAGCAAGGCAGTGGAACTGCTTGTATCCCGGGATCCCATGGACGCACTTACTATCTGTGACGCCATTGACCGCAGTAATGATGACCGCAGGAAAAAAGACAGTGAGATAACCTCGGAAGCCAGGAGGATGGTAAGTGAGGATAACAGGATGGGTAATGCGCGTACGACTGTCCTCTTCCAGCAGGGGTGGCACAAGGGAGTTATCGGTATCGTCGCATCACGGCTGATAGAGACATATTACAGACCCACTGTGATACTTACCGAATCAAAGGACGGGTTTGCTACGGGCTCGGCACGCAGCGTACCGGGATATGATCTCTACCAGGCTATTGAGTCGTGCTCCGACCTGCTGGAGAGCTTCGGCGGTCATATGTTTGCTGCAGGACTGACATTGAAGCAGGAGAATCTTCAGCAGTTCCGCGAACGCTTTGAGAAATTTGTCAGCGAGACGATAAAGGAGGAACACCTCGTTCCCTCTATAAACATAGATGAGGAGATCCCTGTTGAGGATGTCGGGCCGGAACTGTTTAAGAATATAGACCGCTTTCAGCCTTTTGGTCCCGAGAATATGGCACCGGTATTTGTCTCGAGACAGGTCAAGACACTCTCCTGTCAGCCTGTGGGTAATAACGGGATGCACCTGAAACTCAGTTTTGCCCGTCAGAATGCCGATCCGATAGGAGCCATAGCCTTCGGGCAGGCCGATATGATAGAGCTGTTCCGTGAGTCGGGCGGTATAGTTGATATAGCCTACTCGGTTGAACTTAACGAGTTCAGGGGAAAAACCTCCGTACAGCTGAATATTAAGGATATCAAGGCTGGATGATGAGAGACACTTCGTCTGCCGGCTGCCGCGGGAACTGACTTCCGGTGGTTGCTATACCATGTTACGTGCCGGTAACCCTCATTATGGTTTCCGGTCTGCTGTAGCTTTTATATCCTTGCACTTGACTTTTACACCGTACTGTCATAAATTTGATATGTAATTATGTCTCATTATGATGCTGCGGTGGAATGCGGTATTATTTCTTTATTTTGTCATTGCACCAGTACTTCGTGCAGGTGAACCCCTTTATATCCCCCATGGGGCTGCCGAAGCCGGAATGGCCTACGCGGTGACAGCCACGCCAGGCCACTGGAGTTGTTTCAATAACCAGGCATTAATGACCTCCGCCTCAGGAGTCACTGTTTCGGCTGCCATCGAGACGCGCTTTCTGATGCCGGCCCTCTCGTCTAAAGGCTTGAGTGCAGTCATCGCCCACGGAAGAGTACCGTTGGGGGTCACTGCCGTACATTACGGCAACGCCGATTATTATAGAATAATGACTGGACTGGGAAGTGCGGTCTCGCTCTCCGGAGGAGTGTCACTGGGGGTCCAGGCTGACTATATTACCGAAAGGGCCTCCGGTGATTATCGCGACGTATCGCACCTTACCTTTGAAGCAGGAATGGTATGTGCCCTCTCTTCATCTGTCACTTTAGGCCTGCATATATTCAATCCGCTTACAGCACTGAATTCACTGCCCTCTTCAATTGACGCAGGTCTGCAATGGGAGCGCACAGAAGAGCTTCTGCTGACGTTAAGCTGCTCCAAGACGACCAGTGAACCTGTCTCAATTCAATGCGGAATGAGCTGGGATGTGGCCGGGCACCTGACACTCAGGTCAGGCTATATGACTTCACCCTCCTCCTTTGCCCTGGGCCTGGGCTGGGAGACAGGTCCCCTGAAGACAGATTTAGGATTTATCGTAAACAGCATAACCGGGGTAACATCTGCCCTGACATTCATATGGACTATAAAATGATAAGATATCTCATTTTATCCTCTGTTATGTTGGGGATATGTGTGGCTGGCCGTTGCCAGGAACAGGAAAGCAGCATTGAAGATGCCGTGGAGGAGATATTGGCAACCAACGGAGACTATGACCCTGCAGTACTACTGGAGCAACTGTCCGACCTGAAGGAGTGCCCTGTACATATCAACTACGGGGATGAAAAGGAGAATGCCCGGCTCTTCTTCCTTACAGAGTTTCAGGTTATGGTACTGACTGATCATGTC
This sequence comes from Bacteroidota bacterium, assembly GCA_003250475.1. Lineage (GTDB taxonomy): Bacteria > Bacteroidota > Bacteroidia > Bacteroidales > VadinHA17 > SR-FBR-E99. The sequence continues at coordinate 12,649 of QKGI01000095.1, forward strand.
AGACGTAACGGTAACGTGGTTTCTCTGTACGAACTGGCACTGCTTCCTGCCTTTGACCGGAGCACGGTTATGCTTATGGCTCCGTACATCTCCCTTCAGCCCTCCGGGGGGAGTGATGACAAGAGATATGGCAGAACCATGATTACGATGACAGCATCATCCAGGTTTAATACGGCAGACACTGATGAACCGGGGGCACGCACCTTACTTAAGGTCAGGCATGACGGCAACCGGATCAGTTACGGCATCACCGCGGAGAATGACCCGGGAGAACCGTTCACTTTCAGGAAGGCAATGGGACCTGATTTTCTCTCCGGGTATGTGATGTTCCAGGGTAAAGGATTGATCAGTAGTGTCATAATAGGCGACTACTGGCTCAGGGCAGGAGAGGGATTGCTTTTCAACGGCAGTGCGTTGCAGGGTTCATCTCTCAGTTCACCCTCCTTCATGGCAGGCAGGAACATCGCCTCACCATATTCATCATCAGCTGAAACAGGCTTCTTCAGGGGTATCTGTCTTACGGCAACACACGATGATTACCATGCAGTATTCTTTTTCTCATACAGGTTGATTGATGCGGGAGTGATGAACGATGCCGATGGCAGGGCCTGTGCCGTATCTCACCTTATCACCGGAGGTATTCATGTCACTGACTATCAGCGGGAGTCGCGCGATAACCTTGGTGAGACTGTTGCCGGCTTACGTCTCTCCGGGGGAACAAACCATTACAGGGTGGGGGTTACATCCTCAGCTACATTATTTTCGCTTCCTTTTCAACCTGATATGACAGTGCCTGATAAGATTTACATGTTCACGGGTGACAGGCTCCTGAATGTAGCTGCTGATTTCAAGGCAGGCACCGGTCCCTTTCTTTTTTTTACGGAGGCAGCTGTGAGCCTTCCCGGGTCATGGGCGGCAACAGCCGGTATCAGGGCCAGACCCTCGCCGGGAGTTACATTTAACATACTGGCAAGACATCTCTCACCTCAATACTATGCATTTCATGCCGGGGCCTTCAGGACTGGATCCGGCAGCGGCAACGAAACGGGGTTGTCAGCCTCGTTGCATGTGGAGGCAGCACGCCATCTCTTTATCATAGCCGCAGCAGACCACTGCCGGATACCTTTACCCCGTTACAGATGCTCCGCACCTTCAGTGGTCAGCAGAGCTGAGATAAAGGGTGAATACAGACCGCATGAAAACCTATCCCTGAAGATCTCGTATACATGCTCCTCCAGGGAGTACGATACCGGCAGCGGGACCGGGACACCAGGATCAGAAACGAGAACAAGGAACCAGTTTGCTTTAATATTCAGCTGTTCTCCCTTATCCGGGTTGAGTCTTGTATCACGTGCCGCGGTGAGCAGTATCTCTCCCTCAGGATCACAGGGTTTTCTGCTCTGCCAGGATATCTGCCTGAGAATAAGAACAGTGCCGGTGAGACTCTGGTTCAGGTACGCCCTCTGCACCACAGATGACTATGAGAGCAGGCTCTATGCATACGAGAATGATATGCTCTCCTCTTTCAGCGTTCCGGCCATGTACGGGGAATGTACACGTGGCAGCCTCATGATTTCATGGAAACCGTTTGGTCATGTTGAAATACGGGCAAAATATGCAATTGAAGATATGGAGGAAGATCATCAGAGGGTATTGAAACATGAGATCAAAGGACAGATGAGAGTAGTGTTCTAGGATGATTGGACATGCATGCGGAAATCACCTCATGACAGGGTGGCGGCAACAGAAACAAACCCTGTTTACCGGGAAAACAGGATTACATTAAAAAGCAGTTAACCGGGTCAGGGATACCACTAAGGCTGTCCCCTGCCGGAAACTCAGTTTGTCTTGAACTTGAACCTGACGGCCCCCAGCTCCTCATTGGCCCTGACAATTTTCTGCTTCAGGCTCTCCTTGTAGGCTACCAGTTTTTCCATCACCTCCTTCTCACCTGTGGCTATCATCTGTGCTGCCAGGATGCCGGCATTAAGAGCTCCGTCGATGGCTACCGTGGCAACAGGTATACCCGGAGGCATCTGCACAATGGCCAGCAGGGCATCCATGCCGTCCAGGGAGGCTTTCACAGGGACGCCTATGACAGGTACCGTTGTCATTGCCGCTATGACACCGGGAAGATGTGCCGCCATACCTGCGCCGGCGATGATCACTTTGATGCCACGACCGGCTGCACCGCGGGCAAATGCCTCCACCTCATCAGGCGTACGGTGTGCCGAGAGAGCGTTGATCTCAAAGGGTATACCCATACTGTCAAGAAACTCTGCTGCCTTCTCCATCACCTTCAGGTCGGAGGTGCTGCCCATGATAATGCTAACTAACGGATTCATAATCTCTTTTAATGTTATATCATTGCCAGGGCAAAAATAAGCTATAAATTTATAATTTAGCGGCATCAACTACCTGAACTATGAAAGAGATAACAGTCCTTGACAGAGAGTTCTCGGTTTATATAACCGAAGACGAGATACAGAGCCGTGTTTCAGCGCTTGCTGAAAAACTCAATGAAGATCTGAAAGGACATGACGTACTCTTCTTCGGGATCCTTAACGGTTCCTTTCTTTTTGCTGCAGACCTCTTCAGGCAGATAACCCTTCATGCCCAGATATCCTTCATCAAGCTTGCCTCATATGAGGGTACAAGCAGCTCGGGCAAGATAAAGGAGCTGATAGGATGGAACGAAGATATTACAGGAAAAACAGTAATTGTAATTGAAGATATTGTTGATACCGGCAGCACACTGGAGAGGATCATCGGTGAGCTGACCCTCAGAAAGGCAAGGGAGGTGAGGATATGTGCCCTTCTCTTCAAACCTGAGGCCTACCTCAAGGATATCGCAATAGACTACATAGGTTTTGAGATTCCAAACAACTTTGTGGTGGGGTATGGCCTTGATTATGATGGTTACGGCCGCAACCTGAAAGCAATTTATAAACTCACAAAATAATTTTCTGATGATTAATGTTCTTATGTTCGGCCCTCCCGGATCAGGGAAGGGAACACAGTCGGTGACCCTCGCAGAGAAATATAACCTGCTTCATCTTTCAACGGGTGATATGCTCAGGGCGGAACTGGCTGCCGGCACCGAGCTCGGCAAAAAGATGGAAGCGATAATGGCTTCCGGGGAGCTTGTCCCCGACGATGTGGTGATAGATATGATAGCCCATAAGATTGACGCCACCACGGGTAAGGCCGGGTTTGTCTTTGACGGCTTTCCGCGAACGGTAGAACAGGCTGAGGCCCTTCAAAAGATGCTGGAAGAGAGAGAAATGAAAATTGATCTCATGCTTGTCCTGGAGGTGAACGATACCGAACTGATGGAGCGCATGAAGAAAAGAGCCCTGGTATCAGGCAGGGCAGATGATGCTGACGAGGCGGTCATCAACAATCGCATAGCAGTCTACAGTGCCAAGACCGAACCCGTCATTGACTACGGGAGAAAGGCTGGCGTCTCAAGAAGTGTTGACGGCGTGGGGTCGATAGACGAGATCTTCGACAGGCTTTGCAGACATATAGAAACAGTCATTTAACTGATGAGTGAGACAAACTTTGTTGACTATGTAAAAATCTTCGGACGCTCGGGCAAGGGCGGAGCCGGGTCATCCCATCTCCGTCGCGAGAAATCGAATCCAAAGGGCGGACCTGACGGTGGAGACGGCGGAAGAGGAGGAGATGTCATACTAAAGGGTAACTCACAATTATGGACACTGCTTCACCTTAAGTTCAGCAAGCATATCTTCGCTGGGAACGGCGGCGCGGGTTCTTCCAACCAGAAGACCGGTGCCGACGGCCAGGACATAGTCATTGAAGTGCCCCTGGGTACGGTAGCCAGGGAAGAGGAATCAAACAATATTATCTTTGAGATCACTCATCACGGTGAACAGAAGGTGCTGGTGAAAGGGGGGCGCGGAGGACTGGGTAACACGCATTTTAAGTCGGCTACTTTCCAGACACCACGATTCGCTCAGCCAGGCGAACCATCGGTGGAGGGATGGTTCATACTGGAGCTTAAGGTATTGGCTGACGTGGGACTGGTCGGGTTTCCCAATGCCGGCAAGTCGACCCTGCTCTCGGTGGTCAGCGCAGCGAAGCCAAGGATAGACAACTACCCGTTCACTACCCTCACTCCCAACCTGGGTATTGTAAGCTACCGCGAGGATAAGTCATTCGTGATGGCCGATATACCCGGCATAATAGAGGGAGCGGCAGAGGGCAGGGGACTGGGCCACAGGTTCCTGAGACATATTGAGCGTAACTCGGTGCTTCTTTTTATTATCCCGGCCGATACGGATGACATAATGAATGAGTACAGGATACTGGTGGAGGAACTCAGGAAATATAACCCCGAGCTGCTTGACAAGCGGCGCGTTCTTGCCATCTCCAAAAGCGATCTGCTTGACGAGGAGCTTACCGACGCCATCAGGCCACTGCTGCCGGGCGAGCTGCCTGCCGTTTTCATATCATCGGTCAACGGTACAGGAATAACTGTTCTTAAGGACATGCTCTGGAGAGCAATAAACAGCTGATTATGATAGAACTAGACCATAAGATATTTCTTTTCCTGAACTCAATTCACTCGCCCTTCTTCGATACGGTGATGTGGATAATAAGTATGAAGACCGTATGGATACCTCTTTACCTGGGAATAATATGGCTTATAATCCGCAAGTATGGTAAGAGGGCGTGGACTCCTCTCCTGATTGTGCCGGTGCTTGTCCTGCTTGACGATCAGGGCTCCAGGATAATGAAAAACCTTACCGAACGCCCGAGACCTTGCCATGAACCTTCTCTTGAAGGGATGGTTCATATAGTGAAGGGGCATTGCGGAGGTATGTACAGCTTTATCTCGGGTCATGCCGCCAACAGCTTCGGCATTGCAGCCTATTCCGCAGCCCTGCTTGGTAAGAAATGGTTTTCCTGGTGTATCTTTGTATGGGCAGCACTGGTTTCCTACTCCAGGATATATCTGGGCGTGCATTATCCGGGTGATGTGATCGGAGGTGCAATACTGGGACTGCTCGCAGGTACTTTCCTGGCATGGGTTGCAGGTGTACTTATCAAAAACGCAGAAAAATGAACCTGATAAAGTCACTCTGGGTCTGGCTCTCCAGCATAATTTTTATCCTGCTGGCCTTTCCCGTGGCGCTCATTCTCTGGGTGCTTTCCCTGGCTTTTGACAGCCGGAGACTGATGAATAACAGCTGGATGATATTCCAGGGAATAGTCCTGACAAAGATGAGCCCTTTCTGGAAAGTTATTACCGAAGGGCGCGGGAAGATAGACAATGACCAGGCTTATATCATTATTCCCAATCACCAGTCGATGCTTGATATCGTCTTCTTTAACATGCTCCGTCACAGGCTGAGGTGGGTCTCCAAGGTGGAGATCTTCCGCGTTCCCCTGGTAGGCTGGGAGATGAAGATGGTCAAGTATATAGAACTTGTCAGAGGCAACAAGTCGAGCGTCATAAAAATGATGGAAAAGTGTGTTGAATCATTGCAGGACGGTATTTCTGTGGTCATCTTCCCCGAAGGCACCAGGTCTCTTACCGGCGCTATTGGCAAGTTTAAGACAGGAGCCTTTCAGCTTGCAGTCAGGACAGACAAGCCTCTTCTGCCGGTGCTTATCGACGGTACAGGAGAGATCATGCCCAAGAAGGGAGGGATTATCTTCAGGAACAGGAAGACAGTAAGAATCAGGGTGCTTGATCCGATCTTCCCAGGTCAGTTCGGGACCGGCGATCCTGAAGAGCTGGCAGCCAGGGTACAGTCAGTCATGGTAAAGGCCATGGATGACCTGAGAAACGAGCCCGGCTACCTTAAATAAGGGCTTCATACACCTTTTTTTTCTCAATGACAGGGTAATAATTCACCGGTGTTGTTGATAAATCGGCTATCAACACCTTTTCTAATTCTTTATATTTGCCCAAAATTTGGGATAATGGATGGCAATTATTCAGAAGAGAACATCAGAACCCTTGAGTGGAAGGAACATATCAGGCTGCGTCCCGGTATGTACATCGGCAAGCTGGGTGACGGATCGTCTCTGGATGACGGAATATACGTCATGCTGAAAGAGGTGATGGATAATGCGGTTGACGAATATATGATGGGTTTCGGCCGCAAAATAGACGTGAGCATCACGGGCAGGGAGGTAAGGGTACGCGACTACGGCCGTGGCATACCGTTGGGAAAGGTCCTTGACGTGTCATCACGCATGAATACCGGCGCCAAGTATGATTCGAAGGCTTTCAAGAAGTCAGTGGGGCTTAACGGTGTGGGTATCAAGGCTGTCAATGCCCTGTCATCATCATTCATGATCCGTTCTTTTCGCGATGGGCAGCTGAAGGAGATAGAGTTTCAGTCAGGTGACCTGGTGAGGGATGAGCCCCTCAAGACTACCGGTGAGGAGAATGGCACTGAAGTGTTATTTCTCCCTGACGAGGCTATGTTCGGTAACTGCCATTTCATCTCTGAATATGTTGAGAGCATGATGAAGAACTACTCGTACCTCAATGCGGGTATGGTCATCAACCTCAATGGCAATAAGATCGTCTCACGCAACGGACTGGTAGATCTGCTGAATGATAATATGAACCGTGAGGGTCTCTACCCGATCATCCACCTCAAGGGCGATGACATTGAGATAGCCCTGACTCATGGTATGCAGTACGGTGAGGATTATTACAGCTTTGTCAACGGACAGCATACCTCCCAGGGAGGGACACATCTCATTGCATTCCGCGAAGCTATAACGAGGACTGTCAAGGAGTTCTTTAAAAAGGATTTTGATGCCTCAGACATAAGGTCATCGATAATTGCGGCAATAGCTGTCAAGATAGAGGAACCAATATTCGAGTCGCAGACCAAGACCAAACTTGGCTCAAAAGACATGGGCCCGCAGGGTCCTTCAGTACGTAACTATATTGTGGACTTCCTGCGTAAGCATCTCGATGATTACCTGCATAAGAACGGTGAGACTGCCCGTATAATGCTGAAGAAGATACAGGAGTCGGAGAAGGAACGCAAAGCTATCAGTTCAATCCAGAAGCTGGCACGTGAAAGGGCAAAGAAGGTCAGCCTGCACAACCGTAAGCTACGCGATTGCCGTATACACTATAACTCAAACGACGAGCGGAAGCTTGATTCCACCCTGTTTATAACTGAGGGTGATTCCGCCAGCGGCTCAATAACCAAGTCACGTAATGTGGAGACACAGGCTGTTTTCAGCCTCCGCGGCAAGCCCCTCAACTGTTACGGCCTGACAAAAAAGGTTGTGTACGAGAATGAGGAGTTCAACCTCCTTCAGGCTGCCCTCAATATTGAAGAGACACTTGAAGATTTGCGTTATAACTATGTGGTCATTGCCACAGACGCTGATGTCGATGGCATGCACATCAGGTTGTTGCTGCTTACATTTTTTCTCCAGTTTTTTCCTGACCTGGTGCGTAAAGGTCATGTATATATCCTGCAGACTCCCCTTTTCAGGGTAAGGAATAAAAAGGAGACACGGTATTGCTATAGTGAAGACGAACGGCTGCTGGCCATAAAGAATCTCGGGCCCGACCCGGAGATAACTCGTTTTAAGGGGCTGGGTGAGATCTCTCCTGACGAGTTTATTCATTTCATCGGCAAGGACATGCGTCTGGAGCCGGTAATCATGAAGAAGTCTGACCCTTATACCCAGTTCCTGGAGTTTTATATGGGCAAGAATACTCCTGAGCGGCAGGATTTTATTATTGACAACCTGAGAGTCGAGGAGGAGATCCCCGAAACTGTGCAGGCGTGAGAGGAGGTTTTATCATAAGATGAAAGAGAGTGATTCCTTTGAGTTGATCCCTGACAATGAAGGCGGGGATACAGAAGAGACAAAAAACAATTCCGTACCTGAAGCACTGCATACTGTAACGGCTCTGTCAGGAATGTACCAGGACTGGTTTCTTGACTATGCCTCCTATGTGATACTTGAACGTGCCGTTCCGCATATATCTGACGGGCTCAAGCCTGTTCAGAGAAGGATACTGTACTCCATGAAACGCATGGATGACGGACGCTTCAATAAGGTAGCCAACATCATCGGTCATACAATGCAGTTTCATCCCCACGGAGATGCCTCGATAGGTGATGCGCTGGTGCAGCTCGGTCAGAAGGAACTCCTGGTTGAATCACAGGGAAACTGGGGAAATATACTTACCGGTGACGGGGCCGCCGCACCCCGTTATATTGAAGCCAGACTGTCGAAGTTTGCCCTGGAGGTGGCCTTTAACAACAAGACCACAGAATGGATGAACTCCTATGACGGGCGTAACAGGGAACCGGTCATCCTCCCTGTCAAGTTCCCGCTGCTTCTTGCCATGGGTGTGGAAGGCATTGCTGTCGGACTCTCGTCAAAGATCCTGCCTCATAACTTCAATGAGCTGATAGATGCCTCCATCAGTTACCTGCAGGGCAAGCCATTCGTTCTGTACCCTGATTTCCCGACCGGAGGGATGATTGATGTGTCAAGGTATAATGACGGGGTCAGAGGCGGTGCTGTAAAGGTCAGGGCCAGGATAGAAAAGGTTGACAAGAAAGGGCTGGTGATCACCGAGGTGCCTTTTGGCCGTACCACATCTTCACTCATTGAATCAATCGTGAAAGCCAATGACAGGGGCAAAATCAAGGTCAGAAAGATTGATGATAATACTGCGGGCGGAGTGGAGATAGTCATCCAGCTGCAGTCAGGTGTATCTCCCGACAAGACCATCGATGCGCTCTATGCATTTACCGACTGCGAACTATCAATCTCGCCCAATGCTTGTGTCATAACCGATGAGAACAAACCCGCCTTCCTCGGAGTAAGCGATATACTGAGACATTCTGCAGACCAGACTGTGAAGCTTCTGACAAGAGAGCTGGAGATAAGGAAGGCAGAGCTTGATGAAGAGTGGCATTTCTCTTCACTTGAAAAGATATTCATTGAAAAGAGGATCTATCGCGATATCGAAGAGTGCGAGACGTGGGAAGCGGTGATAGATGCAATAGACAAAGGTCTGCAACCCTATAAAAAGCTTTTCAGGCGCGAGATAACACATGATGATATCATCAAACTCACAGAGATAAAGATCAAGCGGATATCCAAATATGATTCATCGAGAGCAGATGAACATATTCGTGGTATTGAAGCCGGGCTTGAGGAGGTGATCAACCACCTGGCAAACATCATTCCCTATTCAATAAACTATTACCGGCAGATAAAGAAGAAATTCGGAAAGAATGCCGAGCGGCGTACCGAGATAAGAAGCTTTGAGACCATTGAAGCTACCAAGGTTGTAGCTGCCAATGCCAAGCTGTATGTCAACCGCCAGGAGGGCTTCATCGGTACCGGCCTGAAAAAGGATGAATATGTGTGTGACTGTTCTGACATTGATGATGTCATCGTAATAAGGAAAGACGGTTCTTATCTTATCACCAGGGTCGCGGAGAAGCAGTTTGTTGGTAAAGACGTTATTCATGTGCAGGTTTTCCTCAGGAATGACACAAGAACCATCTATAATGTTGTTTACCAGGATGGCCGTGACGGACCCTGCTATATGAAGCGCTGTGCTCTTACGGGGCTCACACGCGACAAGGAATATAACCTGGGACGTAACACCTCCGGAACCAGGGTGTTGTATCTGAGTGCCAACCCCAACGGTGAGGCAGAGGTAATAAGGGTATATCACAAGCCAAAAGCACGCCTTAAGAAACTGATCTTTGAGTTTGACTTCGGTGAACTGGCAATCAAGGGAAGAGGGTCGATGGGTAATATACTGACCCGTAACCCGGTACATAAGATAAGTCTCAAGGAGAAGGGTCTCTCTACGCTGGGCGGACGTAAGCTGTGGTTCGATGATGCCGTGATGAGACTGAACGTTGATGGCCGCGGTAAATTCCTGGGAGAATTCGCATCCGACGAGATGCTGCTTGTAGTTACACGGGGAGGGTGGTTCCGCACTTCGGGGACAGACCTCTCACTACATTTCGAGGACGACCTGCTGCTGCTTGAAAAATTCAGGGAGTCGAAGATATTCTCTGCCGTCTACTGGGACAGGGAGCAGGAGTACTACTATGTCAAACGTTTTGCTTTTGAGGAGACCGACAGACTTCAGTGCTTCATATCAGACAGTGAGGGATCAAAGCTGGTCAGCCTGACGGAGGTCGAGTATCCGCGGCTCGAGATTAGCTTCGGAGGAAAGAATGAAGGCCGCAGCCCGGAGATAATAGAGGTAGCCGGATTTATCGGGGTTAAAAGTTTTCGTGCCAAAGGGAAGAGGTTGTCAAACTACAGCGTAACAGACATACGCGAACTTGAACCTGTGGTAAAGAGTGAAGCTGCTCCTCAGCAACCTGAAAATGAAATAGGGGAAGAGACGGAACAGGAATCCCAGGGCCCCCTGCCGGAAGATCCGGCACAGATGACACTAGATCTTTAATATATAACGTGAATATCTATCTGATAGGTTTTATGGGCAGCGGGAAGAGCTCCTCGGGAAGGAGGATAGCTTCTTTGCTGCGATGGAATTTCATAGATACAGATAGTCTTGTGGAAGAGAAAGAAGGTGTTGCAGTATCGGAGATATTTACGCAGAAGGGGGAGGACTACTTCAGGACGGCTGAACGTGAAGCGTTGCACAGCGTTTCTTCCAGGTCAAGAACAGTAGTTGCCTGCGGAGGCGGCACCCCCTGCTCGGAGGAGAATATCAACCTGATGAAATCGTCAGGCGTGACCGTCTACCTTAAACTGCCGGCTGAAGCGCTGGCTTCAAGACTTGGTAAGTCGAGGACAAAACGTCCGCTGATAGCCGGTGTTTCCGGGGATGAACTGGTTGCAAGGGTCAGGGACCTGCTTGAGAAAAGAGATGTATGGTACGGGCAGGCAGACCTTGTAGTAGATGGACTGAATACCTCTGATGAAGAAATAACCTCCCTCATAGCAGACCTGGTAAGATCCAGGGGGGCCTATTTGTAGGGATGGAAAAATTGTAGTATATTGTCTGAGTGAGTCTGTATCAATTCCGGGAACAATCAAATCGTTTCGGGCGATGAAAACCGGGTACAAGTGGATCTTCTGGTCGGCACTGACATTAACGGTTATAACGTCAGCTGCTATTATTGCGGTTATTAGCGACCTGTCACTTTTCCGGGCCACGCCTCTGCTCTATACCGCCACGTTGACCGTCATAGGTATCGGTCTCGGGCTATTAATGAGAAACAGGTTTTACCTGCCCCTCTTAAGAAACCTGCGTCTTGCCGGAAAACTTATGCTGGCACCGCTGCTGCTGCTCATCCTGTCAATACCTGCAGCCATTATTTATATCTATTACGATCTCAACGGCCAGGAATCGTTGAAGCTGCTCTCCGCTCTATTTGTTTCACTGGCTGCTATCTTCTACCTATCGTCCGTGTCAGTGGTTACACTGCCATCGATGGACAGCGTGCATCATATGTTTATAAAAGTGCCGGACAGCAGGGGAAAGAACGGTGGCCTCAAGAAAAGAACCATCGTTGTTATCGTATTGCTCGCCATTATACTGGCAACTATTAACCGGTTGTCTGACATCCGTGGGTCAGGAATGGTATTTGTCTTTCCACTGCTGGCACTGCTGCTGATCACGATGGATATCATACTCACAGCAGACTTCAGAAACACACTCACAAACAGAATAAGGGCCATGCCGGATACCTCCGTTATCCGGAGAGAGAATTTATCTGATGATGGTAGCATTGCCGGATTCAGGAAGGTACTGGCGATTACTGATCACTATATGGATCTTGTCTGCGGTAATTTCGATTTTCTGAAGAAACATGCTGACGACCCGTATGCATCAGTGGTAGTGGCCGTTGCGGCTAAATCATTTGATCCGGCATTGCTTCCTGCACTGGATGTAATTGCCGGGGAAAACCGGTTCACTGAAGAGGTCAGGAACCGGGCGATGGCTGTAATCCAGAATATTAACAGGTATTATTCTGATCCCGGCAGGAACAGTGACCTGCTCCGGATAGCAGGAATCTCAGAAAAATCAGCCACAGCCAGGAGTATTATGCTCAGCAGGCGGGCTCCACAGATCTCCGAGATAATAAGGCTTCTCGGGGATAGCAGTTCTGAGGTCAGGAGGATAGGCCTCATTGCTGCCGGCAGGTATGAAATCAGGGAGCTTCGTAAAGAGGTTATGCAGGCATTCAGCAATCCGGAAACCGCAGTGGAAGCCTTTCGTGTGTTACGGCACTTCGGAGCGGAGGCGTATGGAGATATCATCGGCACAGCCGTGAAACAGGGTAATAGTGAGAGGGAAAATCTCATGATCATGAGACTGCTGGAGATGATGCCCCTATCTGCGGCACTTCCTTATCTCATTAATTTTGTGGCCGGTGGCCACATCAGCGTCCGTCTTAAGGCCGCCCGCAGCCTTTGTGAAGGCGGGTATGTGCCGATGGGGAAACAGAGAGAGATAATAGAAGATGCCCTTGATAGTACCCTTAATGCTATCGCCAGGCTTATAGCGCTGCAGCTTGAGGCAAAAAGGAACAGGTACTTTATTATGATTGCCGCCCTTGAAAAGGAGAGGGCAATGAATAATGAGTTCATGCTGTCACTGTTAACAATGCTTACAGGTAAGACGGCTGCGGAGGTAATTATGTCCATACCGGGAAGCAACGACACCTTCCGGACAGGCATTGCTGCCGAGGCAATTGATGCCGTAGTGGATGACCCCGTACGGAAACCGCTTAAGGCCCTGCTGGGAAATGATAATGACAGGAGCAGGCTGGCCGAACTTGCCATGTACTATCCTGTCAGAGAGACAAGAGGCAAGTCTTTAGCCTCATCCATCCTGTCTTCAGACCAGAACATAACAGGGATATGGACGAAAGCATGTGCCCTGCATATAGTGGCGGCAGAATCCCGGGGGCTTGAAAGGGAACAGGCTGTTTCTTACCTGTTCAGCAACAGTCAGCTGCTCCAGGAGGAGAGCGCCAGGGCTATAGGAGCCATTAATCCTGAATGGTATGATACCGCAGAGCCCCGTCTGGCAGAGAACGCCAGGAACCGCATCGGCGGAGTGATCAGGGGAAAGATTCCGGGTCCGGCCATGATCTTCGAGAAATCAAGGTTTCTTAGCCTTTGCTTCAATAACATCCCGGAAGAGAAAGTAATCTTACTGGCTCAGGGTATGAGATACTCTGAATCATATGACGCCGGATCTATACCGGGGCAGATGTCATGGGTGGTTCCGTCACGCGACGGTAAATCTGGACTCTACTCACTGCCTGTTGTTGATATTGAGACCTTTGTTTTTCACTATCCTGAATACACTGACATTTTTGTTCATTACATGGACAAGCAGGGTGATTTGATTGTTTACTAGATATTTTTTCTATGGCAGACAAAAGCGTAATTATCAGACCTAATCCTTTTCCCGGGCTGAGAGCATTCAGACCTGACGAGGGGCACCTGTTCTTCGGCCGTACGGAGAGCACCATGAAGGTTGTTTCAAAACTGAAGGAAAACCGGTTCGTAGCAGTCCTGGGTGCTTCAGGCAGCGGTAAATCTTCGCTGGTGATGTCAGGTGTCATCCCCGCCCTGCTCAAAGAAAACCTCGACGGCAGAAAGTCGTGGTCCTACTTGGTATTCAGACCTGACAACAATCCCATCGGGCAGCTTGCAGGAGAACTGTCAGCACTCTCTGCCGGAGCGGGGTTCTCACAGCTTTCGGAGGTGAGCGTGGCAGCCTCGTTGCATAACCGGACTGAAGGACTCACTGATGTTGTTAACAGGATAAGAAAAAACCTCCGTCAGCAGATAGTTATTGTCATTGACCAGTTTGAAGAGATATTCAGGTTCAGTCCCACAACCACAAGAGGCACCCTGGGAGATAATGCCACTGACTTTATTGACATGATAGTCAATGCAGTACAGATGCCTGACCAGGGACTTTCAATCATTCTCACCCTGCGCTCAGAGTACGTATCGGAGTGCTCACGGTTTCACTCTCTGACCAACCTGATGAACAGCAGCAGTTACCTGTTGCCGCAGATAGCTCATGACTATCTGGGAACTGTTATTGAGGAACCGATGAAGGTGTCGGGAGCCTCGATAGACCGTTCACTTGTCAGGCTGATAATCAATGACATGGAAGACAGGCCGGGTCAGTTACCTGTACTGCAGCACCTGATGATGAGATTGTGGAACCAGTGGAGCCGGTCAGGTGATCCGAACCGGCCGATAAGTGTCGCTGATTATGAAGCGGTGGGTAAGCTGAAAGGGGCTATTTCGCAACATGCGGGCCAGGCGCTGGAATCGCTCGATGAGCGACACCGCTATGTCTGCTCACGACTGTTCCGCACGATTGCCGTACGGAATGATGACGGCAGGGAGGTGCGCAAGGCTGAGCGGATATCTACCATCGCAGAGCTGACCGGATGCGGTGAAGATGAAATCATACATGTGGCAGAGGTATTCAGATCTCCCGAATACTCCTTCCTGACACCTTCCAAAGAGGTGTCACTTAACAGGGAGAGCATCCTGGACCTATCCCATGAAAGCATCATAAGACTATGGAACACCCTCCGCAGGTGGATGGATGAGGAAGTTGTTTCCAGGAAGCTCTATGCGCAGCTGGCAGCTGCCGCCGAGCAGTACCAGGAAGGTAATGGCAAGCTCTGGGCAGGGCCTGACCTTATGCTTGCCCTTAGATGGAGAGAAGACAACAGACCTACCATGGCCTGGGCAGGGCAGATAGATCCGGCCTATGAAAGAGCCATGCTTTTTCTTAAAAATTCGGAGGAAGAATACGCTGTTCAGGAGGAATACAGGAGAAAATCCGGACGCATTAGGATCAAGCGCACGCGAATGATTGCTGGGCTCATGGGGCTCATTTCGCTTATCGCGCTGGCCGCTCTCGTAACGGTCTACTCGCTGAGAAACAGGGCTGAGAAACAGAAGTCAGTGGCAATGCAGATGAAGGAAGAGGCCTTTGCTCTTAATGAAAGGCTGAGGGACAGCCTGAATCTTCTTGCGGATACACTCGAGACAGTAACGGTACAGACAGATTTAGAGAGAAAGAATGCCCGTGCTGCTGAGACAAAGGCTTTGATGGCTGAGGAGAAAGCCGGTGCTGCCCAGGCCTCTGTCAGGGAGATAACTGCCGGCAAAGAAGCTGCACTGAAAAAGGTGTCTGAAGAAAACAGGTTCAGGATGCTCTCCCTGGCCCGGTCTCTTGCGGTTCGCTCAGTCAATCACACGGGAGAGAAAGACCTGCAGATATTACTTGCCCTGCAGTCGTTTATTTTCAACGACAGGTACTCCGGGTTTACTGAGGATGCAGATGTGTTTGCCGCCCTGTATGAGGTAGGTAAACATTATGGCAACAGGTTCTACAATCAATTTACTCCTGATATGGCTGACGTGACAGCGATGGCGGAAGGTCCTGACGGCCGCCTCTTTACGGCTGACACCAGGGGCAGGGTGCTGCGTTGGCTGATAGACCGTCCGGCCCTTGGTTATGAAGTGATATGGACGGGCGATAAGATAGTAAGAGTGATGACACTCAGCCCTGATGCCTCATGGCTGGCCTGCGGAACGGAAAAATCAGGCATAATAATGATACCTGTTGATGATGATACTATAGGGTATCAGATGCAGGACTCATGTTGTGAAATTACATCGCTCATATTTGCCGGTGACGGCGGGAAACTGTATTACTCGACCACAACAGAAGGGGTAAATGAGTGGGACCTCAGGACACGTAAAAGCAGGAGGATCATTGACGATGAGTCCGGCATCAGGGCTCTGGAGACCTCCCATGACAGGGGCTTACTCGCAGCACTGACAGATGACGGGAGAGTACTGTTGTGGGAAACCGGTCAGGCCGGAAAGGTGTCAACACTGGAAAGCGGCGACAGGGTAATTACATCACATAAATTCATACCCGGAAGCAACCGCCTGGCAACAGGTGATAATTCCGGTATGATCGAGATATGGAACACCTCTTCGAAGAAAATGGTGAACAGTATTGAGGGTCACAATTCCCCGGTAAGGGCATTTGCCTTTGACGACACTGACGGACAGATGCTTACGGCTGATGATGCCGGGGTGATAAAGCTCTGGACCATGGCAAATCTTTCACAACCACCGGTACTCTTCTCGGACAGCCGGGGAAAGATACTCAGTATGATATTTTGTAACGAGGGTGATGCTTTCCTCACTGCATCGGAGAACGACGTGACCCGTCGTCCGGCACATATCAGGTGTATGACAGACGGTCTTTGTGACAAGGTAACCAGGAACCTGTCCATGCAGGAGTGGTCTGCCTATGTGGGACAGGATATAGACTATGAGGCTACCTGTCACGGAGAAGCGTACACTATTAGAGTGAGAGAGGTAAGGGGAGCCCGGTAAGGGGTGAACTTTTCATTTCTGGTCGTGTTATTCCGCAATGACCGTACTCCTTATGAAGGAAATGGCTATTTTTGCATCCTGCCGAATAGAAAAACTTTATACTGAATGAAAGAAAACAGAGTATTGCTGATGATCCTCGACGGGTGGGGGATAGGTGATGGTTCGAGAAGCGACGTGATTAGCACAACCGGTACTCCTAACATAAATGCACTGAAGAAGATATATCCTTCGTCCTCACTTCTGACATCAGGGGAGGATGTAGGCCTGCCCGAGGGGCAGATGGGTAACTCGGAGGTAGGTCACCTGAATATAGGTGCCGGCAGGGTTGTTTACCAGGACCTGGTTAAGATTAACAAAGCCTGCAGGACAGGCGAGATTCGCTCAAACGAGACACTCAGGGAAGCATTTGCCTATGCACGCGACAAGAAGGTGAAGGTCCATTTTATGGGACTCCTCTCCGATGGCGGGGTGCACTCGCTCGACAGTCATCTGTATGCCCTTTGTGATATGACGATGGAATATGGTCTGAAGGATGTTTTTATTCATGGCTTCGGAGACGGTCGCGATACCGACCCGAGAAGCGGTAAGGGATATATGGCAAACCTGCTCAGTCATCTCAGTCATAGCAACGGAAGGGTGGCATCGTTTGTAGGGAGATACTACGCCATGGATCGTGACAAGAGGTGGGAAAGGATCAGGGAAGCTTATGATATGCTGGTTCACGGCAAAGGGACGATGACCGGTGATATCATCCAGGCGATGCAGTCATCCTATGATCAGGGCGTCACTGATGAGTTCATGAAACCGATAGTTGTCACGGGCCCCGACGGAGGACCCCTGGCAACAATCGCTGAGGGTGATGTGGTCATATTTATTAATTTCAGAAACGACAGGGCACGCGAGCTCACAATAGTGCTTACCCAGCAGGATATGCCTGAGTATGAGATGAAGACCATGCCCCTGCATTACCTGACAATGACTCCTTATGACGATAAGTTTACAGGACTGCACATCATCTTTCCGAAGGATAATGTAGACCGGACCCTTGGCGAGATACTGGGAGACCTTGGCAAGAGACAACTGAGGATAGCCGAGACAGAGAAGTATGCTCATGTTACATTCTTCTTCTCCGGAGGACGGGAGAAGGAGTTCCCGGGCGAAGAGAGGATACTCATCCCGTCACCAAAGGTGGCAACCTATGACCTTCAGCCTGAGATGAGCGCCTATAAGGTAAGAGACGCCGTCATAGGTGAGATGGAGAAAGGGAAGTTTGATTTCATCTGTCTTAACTTTGCGAACGGTGATATGGTTGGCCATACCGGGGTGTACGAAGCTATAGAAAAAGCTGTCAGGACAGTAGATGAGTGTACCGGCGATGTGGTGAAAGCTGCCCGGGCCAATGACTACGAGGTAGTGATCATTGCGGATCATGGAAATGCAGACCATGCACTTAATCCTGATGGGTCGGCGAATACCGCCCATTCCCTAAACCCTGTTCCCATCTATATCATCAGCAGCAGGTACAGGAGTGTCAGAAAAGGTATCCTCGCCGACGTGGCACCGACAATACTGTCGATGATGGGGCTGCCTGTTCCTCCTGAGATGACCGGCAAATCCCTGGTATAATAAACAATGCTGCAGATAGATGATACCATAGTATCCCTGGCATTGATAGAAAAGAAATTCTCCTGTGACCTGTCAGCATGCAAGGGAAGCTGTTGCCGCTACGGCGATACCGGAGCACCACTGACACAGGAGGAGGCATCAACTCTTGACCGTATATGGCCCGAGTTGAAGCCTTTCCTGCGCCCGGAGGGCATCAGGGCTGTGGAAATGACTGGCACCTCCATGAAGGATATTGAGGGGGAGCTGGTTACTCCGCTCATCAATAATGAGGAGTGTGCCTATACAATATTGGAAGAGGATGTTTATAAATGTGGCATTGAGACTGCTTACAATGCAGGAGCGGTCGATTTCATAAAGCCATTGTCATGTCATCTCTTCCCGGTAAGGATAAAACGCTACCGCGACTTCAGCGCGGTGAACTACGAAGAATGGTCAATATGCCGCCCGGGTGTGGATTCCGGTATCAAAAGGGATGTTGAACTGTGTATTTTCCTGCGCGATCCGCTGGTGAGGGCTTTCGGGCAGGAATGGTATAATAAGCTGCTGTGGGCAGCAGGTGAATATGGAAGATATAAATAATCATGGAAAGCATTGCAAACTACATCGAAGCAAACAGGGAGAGGTTTATTGAAGAACTTTTCGGCCTGATAAGAATTCCCTCAGTGAGTGCTGATGAGGCTAACAAACCTGATATGATCAGGGCGGCAGAATATATCCGCGACCTTATACAAGGCAACGGGGCCGACCGTGCGGAGGTCTATCCCACACCCGGTAACCCGATAGTGTATGGGGAGAAGATTGTTGATCCCGCTTTGCCTACAATACTTGTCTACGGGCATTATGACGTAATGCCTGCCGAACCTCTCGGGATGTGGGTCTCACCTCCTTTCGAGCCGGAGATACGCGAAGGAAAGATATATGCGCGCGGCGCCGACGATGACAAGGGTCAGTTGTTCATGCACCTGAAGGCCTTTGAGATGATGATGGCAACCGGTACCCTCGCATGCAACATCAAGTTCATGATTGAAGGTGAGGAGGAGGCCGGTTCTGCCAGTATAGCAGGATTCTGTTCCGAATACAGGGAGATGCTGCGTTCAGATGTGATTCTTGTCTCCGACACAACAATGATCTCATCTGACATTCCTTCTATCACTTCAGGTCTCCGTGGCCTGTCTTATATACAGATCGAAGCCGAAGGCCCTGACCATGATCTTCACTCCGGGTTATACGGCGGAGCTGTTGTTAACCCTTGCAATGCCCTCTGCGATATTATATCTCAACTGAAAGACAGTGACGGACATGTCACCATACCAGGATTCTACGATGCCGTAATGGTGCCATCAGATGAGGAAAGAACCAAAATGGCGGAGAGACCTTTTGATCCGGAAGCATATAAGAAATCAGTAGGGGTTGATGCACTAGCCAGGGAAAAGGGATTTTCCACTATGGAAAGTGTTGGTATAAGACCTACCCTTGATGTGAACGGTATCTGGGGAGGTTATACAGGTGAGGGTGCCAAAACCATCCTTCCCTCAAAAGCTTCAGCCAAGATATCGATGAGACTTGTCCCATATCAGAGTGCTGAAAAAATTGCAGAACTGGCTATCAGCCATATAAAATCACTCGCTCCGGCAGGGGTGAGGATCAAGGCTGAATACCTGCACGGCGGCGAGGCATATGTCAGTCCCCTGGATACCCCAGAGTACCTGGCAGCGGAACGGGCTTATGAAGAGGTGTTCGGAAAAAGGCCTATCCCGGTACGCAGCGGCGGAAGCATACCCATCATCTCTACCTTTGAGAAGGTGCTGGGAGTAAAATCAATACTTATGGGTTTCGGCCTCGAGGCGGATGCCATTCACTCGCCCAATGAAAACTATCCCCTGGATCATCTTTTTGCAGGTATGAGGGCTATACCTCTATATTTCAAGTATTATTCAGAGATGAAGAAGCCTTTGTAGGAGGCTCTTCAATCAATATGAAGCTTAAGTAGCTCTACCTTTGTTGAGGTGCTGCGCAACACAGTGAAGAGGTGAGTGCCTATGCGTATCTTTTCCTGCTGCCTGGGTATGTTACCGTGTGTTGAGAGAATCAGGCCTGCAAGGGTAGTGTATTCATCGCTCTCCGGCAGGTTCAGATCATACTCTTCATTCAGGTAGTCTATATCAAGCCTTCCTGAGAGGACATATTCCTTTTCGTTGATCTTCTTATCTATCAGGTCGCTTATATCATGCTCATCTTCAATGTCACCTACAATCTCTTCCAGTACGTCTTCAATTGTAATGATTCCGGATGTTCCCCCGAACTCATCAACAACAAGGGCGATGCTCTTCTTGACATCGGAGAGAAGCCTGAGCACCTTGTTGGCTGTCATCGTCTCAGGAACAACCGGCAGCTTACGCATACCGGAAACCGTATCTGACGGCCTGTGTAATATATCCTTCAACTCATAGTACCCGACCATGTTGTCAATGTTATCTCTGTAGAGAAGTATTTTCGAATGGCCTGATTCAATGAACTGTTGTATCAGGGCATCAGGTGAAGACTCAACCGGAAGGGCTACTATCTCGGTACGTGGCACCATGCACTCACGTGCCTTAACCGAGGAAAAGTCAAGAGCATTCTGAAAGATCTTCAGGCTGCTGTTCTCCTCCTCCTGCTCCTCCTTGGTCTCAACAAGGTCATTGACAAAGTGGTCCAGGTCTATACGTGTAAAGATCCTGTTCTCCTGCTCCCGTCGTTCATCTTTGATACCGAATAGCAACCTCATCAGCATATTGGCCAGCCAGAGCGTAAACTTGCTGACAGGGTAGAAAAGGAAATAAAATATGGCTGTAGGGACTGCAAACAGTTGCAGGAAGAAGTTAGGGTTGATCCTGACAAATGATTTGGGGAGGAAATCGGCGAATACAAGGATGATAAGAGTGGTGATGACGGTCTGGATAATGAGTATGATGACTTCCGAAGGAATTAGATTTGCCAGCCAGCCGTCGATCAGGTCAGCCGAGAGCATGCTGAAAATAACCGTTGAGATGTTGACGCCGATAAGCATCGTAGAGATGTACAGGCCCGGGTTACTGGTGAATACGGAGATGATTCCCGATCCGAACAGGCCATGTTTGCGGTCAAGCTCGATACGAAGCTTATTGGAGGCAATGAATGAGAGTTCCATTGCCGAGAAAAAGGCGGCAAGAAGTATAGCGAACGGAATTATCACCACCGGGTTCATAACCCAAATTTACAGCTTTTTTCGCTGTGAATCACGGACCCATGCAAGAGTAAAAGCGACGGCAGACATTACGATGAAGAGCCATGCCTGTCGCATGCCGTTCGTTGTTATCTCCCTGATGGCAATACCCAGGCACACCAGTCCCAGGATGATCCATATTATTTCAATCAGCAGGAGCGACTTTTTGTTCATTTTCGACGTATATGGTGCCGGTTACATTCTTTATTGTCCAGTTAGAAAAACGTGTGTCAGATTCAAAGCCGGTGCCCATTATTATCTGATCTCCCTGGGTGAAGCGTACGAACCTGTCTGACCAGATCCTGTCTCTGGGCTCGTTCCAGAACAGGAGCTCGGTCTCAAGTATCTCGCCCTCCGAGCTGATAGCCACCACGCTGTCACGAAGCTCCCATAACTCATCTTCATCCGTATAACGGGCATATTTTGACGCAATGCTTGCCTGGGGTTCGGTCTGCTTATTATAGAAGAGCACCTTGAGTCCTTCAGGGAAGAGGGTATAAGGTTTATCCAGGGATGAAAACTGCTCTATCCTGGGAGTGCGTAAAAGCATAGTGACCTTGCCCGAGTCTGTATACATTGTCTCTATATTGGTAGCAGACAATGAAGGCATGTCCTTAATCTGCAGATCCTTGACAACCAGCTCCTTCTTCTCGCATGAAGAAAGCAAGGCAGCCCCGGTAACCAGGACTGCCAGCATGTATTTGAATGTTCTGCAGTATTTCACTGCTGTTATTCTTTTTTGAACCTTATGGTTGTAGATTCATTGACCCATCCGCCAACATGGTAGGGGGCACCCTCCTCGACCAGGCTTCTGAAAAATGCTTCTTCCTTGCTCGGGAACAGTCTCGAATATATGGCAATCCTGTCATCCACCTGGTCCTTGAGTGTAGGATCGGTATTCTTTGCCCTGTTGAGGTAGTCAACGACAACCCAGTAAACAGTCTGGTTCTCGAATGCTTCACCTATCCTTGCCCCTGCATATGCCTCGCCAATGATGTAGAGAGCATTTCCATTTGTCGGATCGAGTGAGTAGGCTGCTTTTGCAAAATCGCGTGCTGCCTGTTTGCTGTCAGAAGCGAGCTCAAGGGTGGCAAGCTTGGTCAGGAGTCCCGACTTGATTTTCTGATCAGTCTCCAGATCGACAGCTTCAGTATAATATTTCTCGGCCTCCTTGTACTTTTTCCTTGCCACGTTCATCTCGGCAAGCTGTGCTGCGGACGAGGCACTAGGCTCCGACTTGTACATGTTGGTTGCAGCCTTATAATAGAGTTCTGAATCTTTGCATCCGGTCTCAGTAAGGAGGGTGAGTACCTTTCTGAGCATGGCGGTGTCATTCGGGTTTTTGTCAACGCCGGCAGTGAACAGCTCTTCTATGTTGCTGCA
Source organism: Bacteroidota bacterium (assembly GCA_003250475.1). Lineage (GTDB taxonomy): Bacteria > Bacteroidota > Bacteroidia > Bacteroidales > VadinHA17 > SR-FBR-E99. The sequence goes on from QKGI01000095.1 coordinate 35,333, forward strand.
TGAGGCCGCTCCGCTTGATCTGAAGACGGCGTCAATATTCTTTTTTGCCTCCAGGTAACGGGCATTACCTGGCTTACGTGCTAACTGGTTCTCCACAACATTCATCGACTGTGAGTAGGCGGAGATAACTGCCGGGGCTTCTATTAACTTGAGAGCATAGCATTTGGCAGTTATTGCCATGTATAGGCTCGAATAGGTGTAGTCAAAATTTTGCGGGGAAGACTGCATGACACTGTTGATGATGTCATAGCACTGTTTGGCATAAGCAGGGTCATTGCCCCCGAATTCATAAAGAGCAAAAGCTTTACGCAGGTTATTGGCAGGCTCTTCGTTGAAGTATTTGGTACGCTGATCGAGAATCATCATCACCGTATCGATATAAGCCTTATTGCCTGTTTTGCGGAAGAAATCCTTGAACATTGCCTCGCCTTTGATATAGGTGTTCTTTGATGATCCGGGGCACTCATTGAAAACCGGTCTCCAGAACTGAACAGCCATATTATAGTCCTTGTTCTCATAGTAGGTTGAATACAGGGAAGTGTTGCGCAAACACCGTGTGCTGTCCTCTCCCTGACCGAATGGGGTGCCAGTTTCAACTCCATTCTGCGCCTGCAGTGTGAAAGAAAGTGCTGACAGAAATACTACGGATAAAATCGTGCTTAATGTTCTTTTCATCTCTCTCTATACTTGTTTATTCATACTGTCGTTTCAGGAACCAGTAATCAAAAAGATTAAGACTGATTCCGACCGTTAACCGTGTCTCTTCCGGGATGCCTGTGTCCTGACCACCCCGTTTTGACAGATCCACCACCAGGGAGAACCTTGATCTCGATCTTCTCATCGGTATACCTGCTCCAAAAGTTATGCCGTACTCTTTCACATTATCTCCCACGTACAGGGCATAACTCTCACCATAACGGCATCCTATGCGGTACTCTATACGATCAAAAAAGTTGTAATTTGAGTATTTGTCCGGTATATACTCGGCTCCTGCATGGAAGGATAAAGCATCATCATAGGTACCGTATGTTCCGGGAAGGACGGCTTTTGACCACTTTGTGTAGACTATATCTGCGCCGGCGGTGAACTTATCATTCTTCCCTATGGTGAACCCTCCCCTTATGCTATGAGGCATATTGCTTGTGGTACGTAATGTATTACTGTAGAGGGTGTCGAAGGCGAGGTAGTTAGTCTGAATATTGGAGTACCTGAAAAGAATGTCGTCGTTATCTGTCCTGAGATTATAACCCGGTGTGTAGGTAAGCCCTGCATTAATGAACCTGGAACGTGCGAGGGGAATCATGAACTGTACCGAGGCATCATAACCGAATCCGTTCAGGGCTGAGCTGCTCTGTTTCCTGGTGTTAAAATAATTGTTGTCGGTGGTAAACGAGAAATCATTGATCCGCGTCACATCACCGAAAATAAGGAACATATTTACCCCGGCAGAGAAGTATTTTACAGGAGTGAATCCGGTTCCCAGAATCACCTTCTGATACCCTCCTGATCCTATGTGATGCTCGTAAACAGGCCCTGTGATATCATCTCCCTCCGATTCGAAGCCAATGTCATAAGCTCCGTTTGAAAAGGGCATGATGCCAACGGCAACTCCCCATCCCTTCATTATCGGAAACCCCATGACAAGGTGAGAGAATGACATATCCTGTGAATAATAGGTCACATCATCCTGCCTGAGTCTTGTTACTCCGTAGTCGAGGCCGAAGTCGAAGATGAACGAAGCCGTGTCGATGCTGCTGTATGACGCTGGTGTCGGGTAGTTAAGGGTAATATTACTCCTTATTCCGCTGCTGATACCGCCCATGGCACGTGTCCGGAAAGTACCCACCTGTTCGAGGTTGCCTATGCCGTACCTGGCAAAAGGAGAATATACTTTCTTCTGGCCGGTTGCAACAGTAGTCACCAGGGCCAGCAGGCAAATCAGACTAAATTTTATGGTCTTATACATTGGTTTCAAGTAAATAATTTAAACCCTCTGCCACAAGGTCAGGGTAATGCAGCATTTTTCTCTTGGAAAGGGAAGATATTAATCCTCCGTCGCCGCCCGTGATGACTGTGACAAGCTTCCGGTACTTTTCTTCGAATGTGCGAATATACTCATTTATTTCAAAAACGATGCCAGTGACAACTCCTCCTGCTATAGCATCATCGGTAGTCCTGCCGGGGAAGGTGAAGTCTTCCCTTTTCTCAACCAGTGGCAGGCGGCCGGTAAACTCATGGAGAGCCCTGAATCTCATTGAAAGACCTGGAGATATACTCCCTCCGCGGTAAGCTCCTCCGGATACAAGGTCAACAGTCATGGCGCTGCCGGCGTCAATAACCAGCAGGTCTGATGAGGGGTGATGAACATAAGCTCCGGCAGCGGCGGCCAGACGGTCAACACCAAGGGTTTCCGGAGTTGCATAGTCTATGTTGAAGGGAAACACAGACCTCCAGGTAAGATGATGCACCCTCGGGGTGAGACCTGACAGGAAGGCAAGCAAAGGCCTGGGGTCTTTAACAACACTTGACACTATGGCCCCGTGAAGTGTATCCTGACCTAAAAACCTGGCAATATGATCGTTGTCAGCTGATGCCAGCCTTGTCCTCCTGACAAGCGCTCCCTCCTCGAGGAGGGCTGCCTTGACGGCGGTGTTGCCGATGTCAATAACCAGGTTCATCAGTTAGTTTTCAATCCTGCGCTTGACTCATGAAAAGAGATAATCTTACCCAGGAGCGCAATAGCCTGGGGCACAGATGTCACATCCTTCACACTAAGACTGAGCTTGTTGTTATTTTGCTTCACAGACATATTACTCTGTCTTCTGTTTACGTAGTTCATCACAGACACAAAAAGGGTGCTCCTGTAAAACTGTGACGTCTGATCGGTCACAAAGTTAGCAATCAGGATGTTATTTTTTAGTATTATCTTTTCTATTCCTGTCTGAGAGGCAGCCCATTTGAGCCTGACAAGCTCCAGCAAAGCTCTGGCCGGCGGTGGCAGGGAGCCAAAGCGGTCAGTGAGATGTGCCTCATAGGCTTTCAGGGCGGCTTCATCTTTTATTTCATTCAGCTCCTTGTACAGCCGGATACGCTCCGGTATGTTTGAAACATAATCGTCAGGGAACATGATCTCCAGGTCGGTCTCCACGGTGACATCGGTTACAAACACCCTTGATATATCATCAGTTTCTGTCTCTCTTTTCTGTACCCCGGCGGGAAAGAGATCCTTGAACTCTTCCTCCCTGAGTTCCCTGACGGCTTCATCCAGTATCTTCTGATAGGTCTCATATCCCACATCGGCAATGAAGCCGCTCTGTTCGCCTCCCAGGAGGTTACCGGCACCTCTTATGTCGAGGTCCTGCAGGGCTATGTTAAAACCGCTCCCGAGCTCATAGTTTTCCTCAATCGCCCTGAGCCTCCTCCGTGCTTCTCCTGTGAGTACTGACAGGGGAGGGGTGAGAAGGTAGCAGAATGCCTTTTTGTTTGAACGGCCGACCCTTCCGCGCAACTGATGCAGCTCAGAGAGGCCGAAGGTATGAGCTTCATTGATAAAGATAGTATTGGCATTCGGTATGTCAAGCCCGGATTCGATAATGGTGGTCGCAAGCAACACATCGTAATCGCCACGGATGAAGTCAAACATAACATTCTCAATCTCTTCACCTTCCATACGTCCGTGGACAACAGCAATCTTCACCTCCGGGCATATGTGTGCTATGGTACTCTTCACCTCCATTATGTTGTTGATACGGTTATGGATGAAAAATACCTGTCCGTTCCGGCTTACCTCATAGACTATTCCTTCCCGGAGAATATCTTCATTAAAGCCGTGCAGTTCGGTGATGATAGGCATCCTGTTGGGAGGCGGGGTGCTGATCACCGACAGGTCACGGGCACCCATAAGTGAGAACTGCAGGGTACGGGGTATAGGTGTGGCGGTAAGCGTCAGCGTGTCAACACCCGCCTTCAGGGTCTTCAGGCGCTCCTTCACAGCCACACCGAAACGCTGTTCCTCATCAATGATGAGAAGTCCCAGGTCTTTGAATTTTACCTCTTTTCCCGTTAGCTTGTGTGTCCCGACGATGATATCTATCTCACCGTCTTGCAGTTGCTTGAGTATCTTTTTCTGTTCGGAGGGTTTCCTGTGCCTGCTGATGTAATCAACCCGGCAAGGAAAGTTCTCCAGGCGTGAGGCAAAGGTCCTGTAATGCTGCAGCGCCAGGATGGTCGTGGGCACAAGTATGGCGGTCTGCTTACCGTCTGTGGCGGCCTTGAAAGCAGCCCTGACTGCCACCTCTGTCTTTCCGAATCCGACATCACCGCAAACAAGCCGGTCCATCGGCACGGAAGCCTCCATATCCTCTTTCACGGCAACGGTACTTGCCAGCTGATCAGGCGTATCTTCCCATATGAATGACGCTTCCAGCTCGCGCTGCAGATAAGAGTCGGGCGAGTAGGCGAAACCACCCGAAGCCTTGCGCTTCGCATATAGCTTAATGAGGTCACGGGCAATATCCTTTACCTTCTTTTTGGTTGCCTGCTTCATCTTCTGCCATGCCCCTGTACCCAGCTTGTTAATACGGGGGGGCGTGTCATCCTTACCTTTATATTTTGAGATACGGTGAAGAGCATGGATGCCTACAAACAGGATATCGTTATCCTTGAAGACAAGCTTTATAGCCTCCTGCATGCGGCCATTGACCTCCATCTTCTCAAGACCTCCGAAACGTCCTATACCATGGTCTACATGCACCACATAATCTCCGGGATTGAGATCGGTCAGCTCCCTTATGGTCATGCTGTCACGGCGGGTGAAGAAGCCTTTTATCCTGAACTTATGATAACGGTCGAAGATCTGGTGATCAGTGTAAACGGCAATTTTAAGATCATGATCCGCAAAGCCCTGGTGAAGATTGAGCAGGAGGGGAGTGAACTCAGCCGAGGGATCAGTCTCGGCGAATATTTCCTTCAGCCGTTGTTCCTGTATGTCACTCTCTGAGATGATAAAGTTACGGTAACCATCCCTGGCATTGGCAACAAGCCTGGAGGTCAGCAGTTCGAAGTTCTTATTGAAGGCAGGCTGCGGCTCGGTACGAAACTCCAGGTTCACGGCCCCCTCGAGCTTCCTGCCCCTGCCGAAGAAAACCTGCCGGTGACGCGAACAGAGCTCATTGAGGTGCTGTCCGGTAATAATAAGGTTACGCTTGTCTGAGATGTCTCCGCGTGCACTACGGGTGACAGCCTGTGACCATATATTGTCTGTCTTCTCAATGATGTAGTCGAAGTTATCGCTCCATATTATCGAAGAGGGAGGGATGAAGTCGATGAAGCTGTCAGTGGTCTCGTGTATTGCCAGCTCCTGGATATCAGGTATCACCTGTATCTCTTCAAAGAGCACGAGGGAGAGCTGGTCGTCAGGATTGAAGGAACGTATAGACTCCACCTCCTCGCCGAAGAAATCGATACGGTAAGGTTTGTCTGCAGAATAAGAAAACAGGTCGGTGATACTACCCCTGACTGAGTACTGTCCCGGTTCATAGACGAACTCAGTCCTTTTGAAATTGTATTCACGTAATACCTCTTCCAGGAACTCGATTGAGAGCTTCTCCCCCTTTTTTATCGCAAAGGTGTTTCTCTTCAGGTTGACCTTGCTGACCACCTTCTCCATTATCGACTCCGGGTAGGTAACAATGATGCATTTCCTCCGGCCCGAACTAAGGAAGTTAAGCACCTCGGCCCTGAGGATTATGTTTGCCGGTTCGGTCTGGTCATACATCACCGATCTCTTATAGGTACCGGGGAAGAAGAAGATGTTGTCGTCGCCGAGAAGTGTTGTCAGGTCATTGTAAAAGTAGGCGGCATCCTCCTTCTCAGGCAGCAGAACCACATGGGTCGTGGGTTGCTGCGACAGGACGCCGGCCATAACCACGCTACGTGACGAACCTGTCAGACCATGAACCATTACCGGCTCATTGCTGTCGCCCGCCAGGAGAGCCTCCAGCCTGTTAAAGGAGGGATGCTGCCGGTAAAGGTCCCTGAAGATGGTGTTTACCATTGACTGAGTATGAGGATGCAAAAATAGTAAAGCCGGCGGTCACTGCAATATAAAAGTTGACCGCCGAAGAGATGCATTGATGTCAGCAACACATCCCTACCAGCTTCCCTATCATCTCGGACGAGCCGCAGTAGAATGGGGTTCGCTGGTGCAGCGACTCCGGCGTGAGCGACAGTATCCTCCTGGCGCCGTCAGTGGCAACGCCACCGGCCTGCTCGACAAGAAAAGATACCGGGTTACATTCATAGACCAGCCTCAGCTTACCGGAAGGGTAGTTTACCGAAGGCGGGTACAGAAAAATGCCTCCGGTAAGTATGTTACGGTGCACATCGGAAACAAGAGACCCAATATACCTTGAGATATATGGCCGCCCGGTGCCGGGGTCATTTTCCTGGCAGTACTTGATATATCTCTTCACGCCGTCAGGGAATTTGATATAGTTGCCCTCATTGACTGAATATATCCTTCCTTTTTCAGGGGTCTTCATGTTGGGATGGGAGAGGCAGAATTCACCTATGGTAGGATCGAGAGTAAAGCCGTTGACGCCATTGCCTGTTGTATAGACAAGCATTGTTGAGGAACCATATATTACATAACCGGCAGCAACCTGATCGCTTCCCGGCTGAAGGAAGTCGATTATGCCTGCTTCGGCATCACGTTCTGTAACACGGCGGTAGATGGAGAAAATTGATCCGACCGATACGTTGTAATCTATGTTGGATGATCCGTCGAGAGGGTCAATACAGACTATGTATTTACCTCTCCTGGCGAACTCCTCAGTGAAGATTACTTCGTTCTGGTTTTCCTCAGATGCCACTCCGCAGCACTCTCCTGATGCTTTCAGGGCGTCAATGAACACCTCATCCGCATAACGGTCGAGCTTCTGCTGTTCTTCTCCCTGGGGATTCTCAAGTCCTGACCTCCCCAGTATCTCTACCAGGCCTGCCTTGCGAATCTTGGAGTTGACCATCTTTGCCGCTGTGCCTATATGATGGAGCAGGCTTGAGAGCTCGCCACGGGCATAGGGGAAATCTTTCTGTTTCCTGATGATGAAGTCATTCAGGCTTATTATATCATAGCTTGACATCGCAGTGATGTTTTGGTTTGTCGCGAAATCAGTTGAGGTCTGCCCTGAAAGCTGCCCTGTAGGCATATACCTTCCCCACATTGTTGTAGAGCTCATAGCCGAATGTCACTGACTTTGCTCTCTTCTGCACGCTGTTTGAAGAAGGGTAGTAGTACCAGTCCTCGGTAAAGGAGAGCTTTCCTATTTTCGACCTGTCACCGTTGAACTCCTCTTCTATCTTTTTTACATCATCAGGAGTCAGCTTTTCTCCACTGTGATAATCAAATACTGTTAGACTGCCGTCATATATCCGCCGGAAGATCCCGTCAACAAGAGCGTCACCGCTGTAGCCGGCTACCTTCTCGATCTCCCAGGGGTCACCTTCAGGATCAGGTTTTATTATGACCTCAGCGACTATGTCACGGGCTATCACTACGGCCCCTTCAGGTGTCTTATCTTTCTTTTCCCCGCAAGAGGAGAGGGATATTGCCACCAGCAAAAGGAAAATACTTTTTCTCATGCGCCCTTTTTTATCGTTTGAACTGAAGCATCTCTGGGGCCCTGTTCCCCGTAAGATGTCCGCCGGCAACAACCGGAACACCATTGACCAGAGTCATGATCACGCTGCTGCCAAAGGTGGTGCCTTCCAGTGGTGACCACCCGCATTTATAAAGAATGTTACTGCTGTTAACCGTCCACGGAGAGTCAGGGTCAACAAGCACCATATCGGCTTTGTATCCTTTTCGTAAAAAACCACGGTCTCTTATTCCGAATACCAGGGCCGGGTTATGACACATCTTTCTTACAACCAGTTCAGGAGTTAGTTCTCCGCGATGACACAGCTCAAGCATCATAACAAGTGAGTGCTGCACCGTAGGGCCTCCGGAGGGAGCGCTGAAGTACGGCGCACTCTTCTCAGTGAGGGTGTGTGGTGCATGATCGGTAGCGATGACATCTATCATCCCTTCCCTGACGGCATGTATCAGTGCCTCCCTGTCAGAAGCCCTCCTCACCGGCGGATTCCACTTGATCAGGTTTCCCTTTTTTGCATAATATGTATCGTCAAACCAGAGATGGTGTACACAGGCCTCTGCCGTGACCTGCTTTCCTGACGGGTCGTGGCCGGCAGTGAGCAGAGCTGTCTCCTCTGCTGTTGAGAGGTGCAACAGATGCAGCCTGGTGCCGTTCCTGCGGGCTCGGTTAATGGCGGCTGATGTAGAGACCAGGCATGCCTCGCGGCTCCTGATGACAGGATGGTACGAGGGGTCGATATCTTCGCCATAGGCTTCACGGTATGCCGAGATGTTAGCCCTTATCATCCTTTCGTCCTCGCAGTGGCACGCCAGAGGAAAGCCCTTTATACGAAATATTTCGTCGAGAGCCTGCTCATCACTTACCAGCATGTTGCCTGTGGAGGCTCCCATGAACAGCTTGATCCCGGGAACCAGCCCGCGGTCCGCCCTGTGAAGCTCCCTGATGTTGGAGTCCGTGGCACCGAGATAGAAAGAGTAGTTTATTACCGATGTCGTGGCTGCCAGGGCATTTTTCCTTTCCCACTCCCCGAGGTTTACAGTCTGCGGAACAGTGTTGGGCATCTCCATGAAAGAGGTCACCCCTCCTGCGGCAGCGGCAGCACTCTCACTGGCTATATCACCTTTATGAGTAAGCCCCGGTTCACGAAAATGAACATGGTCATCAATAATACCCGGCAAGAGCCAGAGGCCGCCGGCATCAATGATGTCTGCCTCCGGCGCTGCAGTGGCACTTCCCGGAGGCAGTATCTCTGAGATATGATCTCCGGAGATGACTACATCAGCTTCGGTCCTGCTCTCTTCGTTGATAAGCAGGGCATTACGTATTATGATAATGTTTTCCTGTTCCTGACGCATCATCAGTCGATCAGGTTTCTATCCTGCGCGGTTTTCTGAAAATACTGGCCAGCTTCATGCGGAGCACGCCCCACATGGCCTCTCCGAAGATGCTGCCTGACATCTTGGATGTCCCTGCCCTCCTGTCTGTGAATATTATGGGCAGCTCGACAATCTTATAACCAAGCTGCCATGCAGTGAACTTCATCTCTATCTGAAAGCCGTATCCTACCAGGCGTATGTGGCCCGGGTTAATGTTCCGCAGCACTTCACGACGGTAGCATTTGAAGCCGGCAGTGGTGTCCATGATCTTCATGCCTGTCACCAGTCTCACATACATGGAGGCTATGTACGACATCAATACCCTTCCCATGGGCCAGTTAACAACATTTACTCCCGAGATGTATCTTGAGCCGATAGAGAGGTCGGCGCCTCCGTTCTCACATGCATCCCACAGCCTTATAAGGTCTTCCGGGTTGTGTGAAAAATCAGCGTCCATTTCACAGATGTATGAGTAATCTCTTTGCAGTGCCCATTCAAACCCTGCTATATACGCCCTGCCGAGGCCCATTTTACCAGGCCTTTCAATAATGTGAAGGTTGGGGAATGAGGGCATCATCTCCTTTACCAGTGAGGCGGTGCCGTCAGGAGAGTTGTCATCGATGATAAGTATGTCAAACGGAACGGAGAGAGAGGTTACTGCTCTGACCACAGCGTCAATGTTTTCTTTCTCGTTATAAGTCGGTATTATTACAAGGTTTGGCATACAGTACTCTGACTTCGCGAATTTAACTATTTTTATTTCTCCGGGCTGTCATTTTATACATATCCTCTTTAACAGGTCCTGTTTTCAGTATCACCGGCCGGCAGATGGTTTTTATGTGGCAGCAGTAAAAAATATTTGAGAAAATATTTTGCATGTTTAAGAGGAAGCATTACTTTTGTCACCCCCAAATGATCGAAAATCCTGGGGTGTTCTTTTTAGTGTGCGCTTATCAGTCCCATAGCTCAGTTGGTTAGAGCGCTACACTGATAATGTAGAGGTCCCCAGTTCAACTCTGGGTGGGACTACGAAAAAAGCAACGGGGATTTAGCTCAGTTGGCCAGAGCATCCCGTATCCGCCAGCCGGCGGATCGGGAGGGTCAAGGGATATGAATCCGGTTCTTTACAGAAATGGGGATTTAGCTCAGTTGGCCAGAGCACCTGCCTTGCACGCAGGGGGTCAAGGGTTCGACTCCCTTAATCTCCACAGAAGAGTCATCAGCAACGATGGCTCTTTTTTTATGTGTGTATGGTCAGTTGGCCGGAGCATCCCGTATCCGCCAGTTGGCGGATCGGGAGGGTCAAGGGATCTGAATCCGGTTCTTTACAGAAATGGGGATTTAGCTCAGTTGCCCGGAGCATCCCGAC
>QKGI01000043.1 GCA_003250475.1 Bacteroidota bacterium
GTCCGGTCCGTTGACTTTACCCTTGGCAGCATTCAGAAAAAGACGGCAAATTTCAATAATGAGATACAGCTCAGGGACATATTAAGCATAACAGTCATGTTTAACCATAAAATTGTTGACGGTGTTCCTGCTGCCCGTTTTTCAAACCGTTTAAAGCAAATAATTGAAAATCCGGACTTCTTACAAGAGCCTGAGTAACCATGAAGAAAATGATTCACACGATTTCTGCACTGATTATTATTGGAGGACTGCTCTTCATCGCATCAAGATTTTTGATGATAAGCACAAAAGATACCGTGGTAAATACCCGGAGGTATCTTGGAAACCGCAGTAACCCGGCTGAAATATATGGATCTCCGCCGGAGGGCATTTATTATTCTCCCTTTAATATTGAAATAACCCCTATGGATAAACTGATGCTGGTAGACATCGAAGATGACCCGTACTATAAAAGCATTGAACTTCAGACTTTTGACGACTCCAGGGGACAGGGGGCAAGGGTGTTGCTGTATCCGCAAAAGGGTCCGGTTGATGTTTATTACACCAATAGTGACTTTGAGATAAGGCTCTCGGAAAATGCAGACTATACAACAGATCCTGAAATAGAGTATCACCTTGAAGTTACTGAGTCCGGGCTTGATGCCTTTCTGAAGTTGAAAGACAAGATGGGCCGGCCGGTAGAATTCAGCGTAATGGAAACACTGCGTAAAGATTGGTCCCGGGGCTTCCTGGCACCGATCGGGGGAAATGATGCGGCAACATTCACCTATTTCCCCTTTTTCCATATGAAGAATATGAATTTTGTCCTTCGTTCGGGAACGGGTATTTCTGTTTACATTGACGGAGTACAACGCAAACCGAAGAAGCTTCCTGTTCCTGTGGATTGGGAATTTGTTTATCTGAGCCGCTATACGGATGAACCGGTGATGGTAAACTGGAATAAGGCCTTCTCCGGAGAATTGCACCCGGTGAAAGGGAGCGGAATGAATGCAGAAAAAGAAGGCAGTTCTTCCTGTGAGCTGGTGAATAATGGTGGTCACCCAGAAATCAGGAAAATGACAGTATCCGACAAGAAACATGAGGTCTTTTTCGAATTCTCTCCCCCGCTGCCGGACCTGGTTTGTTTAAAGGATGGTGTTGATCTTAACGGGCGTTTTTGTGCCGGTGTTGACAAGACCCCGGGAATTATTGCCGGGACATATAATATCAGGCGGCAGGAGGGGCTCATTTTGATGGAGATCAGGCCGGAGAAAGGCTGGCAGCCTACACCCGGCAGGAAGTGGGTAAGAACCTGGATATGGAAAGGTACAATATCTGTCCTGCCCGACGGCACGGTAACGATGAAATCCTCCTGGGCAAGGAACTAATGCTGGATTAGTGTATGTCCCTGGCGACAAGGCTCCCGGGTTTCTTTCCGTACCCGACAATAACGTCATCTGTTACCTGCCTGATTCCCCTTTTTTCAAACAACAGCACGGCTTTCCTGTATTCCCCCTGTCTTTTTCTTTCAGGGATCCTGGCATACCACCAGTTTGAAGAGACGGCTGCAAAAAAATCACATGCAGAAGCCGGTGTCCCGAACAAGTTTCTCCAAATGTATCTGCTGGTGCAGACATCCCGGAACCCGGCATTTTTCATCATTTTAATGATCTGTTTCTCTGTTCTTGGCCAGAACTCAAACCTGTAGCCGATCACATATCTTTTACTCAGAGACCGGATAGTAGTGTCAATTGCCTCCCAGTAGTGTTCCGGGCCATGAGCTCCGAGAGATATCAGTCCGCCAGGCTTCAAAACACGAAACATCTCATCGACAGCTTTTTTCTGATCCGGGAATAATCCAAAGGACATCCCGGTTATTACAGCGTCAAAACTATTGTCGGCATAAGGCAGTGATTCGGCATCCAGCTGGCAGAAGCTGAGACGCCCCGGGTCAATGCCGGCCGCTTTGGAGTTTTTTCCGGCCAATTCCAGCATGGAGGCGGAAATATCTCCGCATACAGCTTTTTTTGCCCCCATCTCAAGGGCAAGAAGAGAAATAACGCCTGTTCCGCAGCCTATGTCGATAATCTCCTTGTCGCGCAGATCAATCCCGCTTAACTGAGCTACTGCGGACTTCTTTTGAAATTCACCGGCAAGTTCATCATATCTTGTAATATGATCTGAAAACGCACCATCGTAACCGGACTTCACCCGTTCCTTCATTGCAGGGCTATTGACATAATTACCATTAATCAATGCTATAAGGTTGTTGGCATTAACCATAAGCATAACGGGTAATGATAATTTCCCTGACCAGAATAGTCGTTTCATCTTTTTACATATCATTGAATTACTCTATCCGAAGTTAAATGTATGACAGGATAAAGTCAATTTTTTTATCTGTTGCCGGCAGGGGCGCCCCGATCACGTACTGAGATTAAAAAAAGGCAGTCAAAAGACCGCCTGTGAGTATGCCCCGCTGATGCCTGAAAATGTTATAAAGGAAAACAAGATCAGGATCAGAACGCTATAAATTACCGGAATACTCCTTATTTAATCAGCTAGGTCCTCGATTTATTTGAACGCAGGTAAAAAGATTATCCAATGTTTGCTTCAAGGCTCGCAGAATAGCTGATGATAAAAATGGAATATTATTCTACAGCTTCATTGAGTTTTTTAATATCCTCGTTTTTAGGAATAAACGCCCAGTTGATAACTTGAATCATCCATTTATCATCTGTTTTAACGAAATGATATACTATACGAAGTGGTATTTTAGGGCTCCAGGGTAACATTAACTGGGTCACTACTACTGCTGAATTACCGTCGGGAGCAACTTTTAACACCCGGTCGCTGATATATTCATATTCCGGTGCGGCAGCGGCAGAGTCTTGTTTAAATTGTTCAAGAATTTGCTGTTTACTCCAGAATTCCGACGGATCGGTTCCGCATACCAGCGCATCATCTATTAAGGATGCCAGAAACATCGAATTATCTCCGGCCTTGAAGGCCGTATCAAGCTTATCCATAAACCCGTTGAGAGTTGCTTCTTCAGCCTGAATGTCGACAGGGACAACTTTGGGTGTTTGCTGGCATGCTACAATTAACATGACAGCAACGAAAGACAGGAAATAGATTTTTTTCATGATAATGGAGCTTTAATGATTTGTATAACCAAATTTAAATGAATAAAGAATCAAAGTCAATTTTACTTTCATCACATTAATGCCCGGTGAATTCAGGGTATTAAAATTGGCATGGTTGACCATGCTGTAAAATCAGTAGAGGATATCAATAAAAAAAAGGCAGTCAAAGACTGCCTGTAAGTGGGACCGGCAGGGATCAGGACCTGATCTATACCGGAGCTGGTACTTTAAGCAGAGCCTTTCATAAATCAGTTTTACCGGCTCATATTATCCAGGACCTCTATTGCAGCCCGTCTGCCGGCTTCCACCTGTTCTTCGGCCTTATAAAAGTCATACAGGGTGCAGGATTCATGGGACACATTGATCAATACCTCCGGGGAAAACTGTTTTATCTTATCCTCGGCCATTCGCAGGGTCATCAGTTCAATACTTTTTGTAATCAGTGAAAAATAACCCAGCTTCTCCTCGGTTGCGGAGGTTCTGGGAATCATCTGCTGGTGGAATTCCCTGACCCTCTTCTGGTAAAGGGCCTCCTTCTTGACCGTGTCTTCAGTGATTTTTGGTTTGGAATAGGGGATATCAGCATTTACATGAACGGCAACCATCATATCTCCTTTGGTACGCTTCACATGAGCCATGGGAAGGTTGTTCAGCAGTCCGCCATCCACCAGTACCCGGTTCTCTTCCATCACCGGGGTAAAAATTGTAGGAATGGCAATGGATGCACGTATGGCATGATACAGGCTTCCGGACCGGTATACTACCTCCTCCTTGTTTATCAGGTCCACAGCCACTGCGGCATAAGGAAGGGCAATATCCTCTATGAGAATATCCGGCACAAAGTTTTTCATCGTCTTCAGTATCCGGTCTCCCTTAATAAGGCCATGTTTACTCAGGGTAAAATCCACCAGACGAAACACCTTGCTTTTATCCAACTGGTACATAAATTCTTTCAATTCAGCCAGCTTTCCTGAGGCATAAACGCCACCGATAAGTGCTCCCATAGAGGTTCCCGCAATGGAAGTAATTTCAAAGCCCCTGTTCTCCAACTCTTCGATAACCCCTATATGGGCTATTCCCCGGGCCGCACCACCGGAGAGCACAAGGGCAACTTTTTGTTTAACTGTACCTTCCATTTTGAAGTTGATATTGTTGTGAGTATTCTTGATCTATAATACATTAACTTCTGCCGGCCAGGACAAAATTTTCAGGATTCTTTCCCTGAACGTTTTTATACATATGATTTATTTGCCTGATAACATTTTCATAGCTATCTAAATCGTAGATAATTCCTTTAACGCCCATTTGTTTGTTTTTATAATCGAGAAATGCCACAACGATGGGAACCCGGGCCTTTAATGCCATATAATAGAATCCTTTATTCCAATCGTCCACCTTATAAATACGCCCCTCCGGTGATATAACCACATTGAGTTCATCAGTATGATTCAGAATATCAACAACCTGGTAAATGGCGTTTTTACCTTCCACACCACGAACAGCCATTGAACCAAACTTTTTCATTACCAGATTCATTGGAAAAAAGAACAATTCCTTCTTTGAAAGAAACAAATATTTTATACCCAGGCTACTAAACCCCAGTTTGCCGTAAAGAGCATCAATATGTGCAGTATGTGGAGCAAAAATGACTATGGATTTTTTAATCCCGGGAAAATCACCGACCATCTCCCACCCTAACATTGATAATACCTTGCCTGATATTGTTTTCATAAGTTTCTTTTTGAGTCTTGAATAAGTAAAAAAATGTATATCCGGATCTGTTAAATTTTATGACTGGCTTCCCGGGGTAAGACTACTTCATTCCTTTCAGCAGAATTTTTAACATCCCGTCGAAACAGGACAGATATTCCCGGTATTTGTTTTGCAGAAAGAAAGGGATCTCCAAACCTTTTAAGATCATTATAAACATATCACTCAAAACCCCGGCATCCATATCGATTACAAATTCACCGCGGTCTATTCCTTCATTAATAATTTTAACCAGCTGTTCTTTTTCCCATGCATCCAGATTTTTCCTGATATCATCAAGAAATTCAAAATGATCAATCTGCCCGGGCTGAATGGTTTTTTGATAATTGTCAGATTGGTGAAGAACCTCCATCCGCACCATTATATATTTTTTCAGTTTGGTCTCAGCCCCGTATTCACTGTTGTTTATAACATCACCTGATTTGGCTTTTAATACGTTTATCTCATTTCGCACCACTTCACGGAACAGTTCTTCCTTGCTTGAAAAATGGTAATACAAAGAGCCTTTTGCCTTTCTTGAAGTTTTAGCTATTTCATCCATCGAGGTTTTCTGAAAGCCAAATTTTCTAAACAACATGTCAGCCACGCTGACAATCTTATCTCTGGTCTGGTTAAGACTCATTGTGCAATTAGACTAATTATGTTTTGTAGTACAAAAATAAAAGCAAAATTGAACTGTGCAATATTTTGCTATTAAGACAACCGGGAGCAAATAAAAAAGGCAGTCAAAAACTGCCTGAGAGTGGGCCCGGCTGGGATCAGGGCCGAGCGTTAAGAATCATGCCAGTGGCATGATTTAGCGAAGGAGCCGGTATGCAGGGCAAGCTCGATCCCTGGAGCAAATAAAAAAGGCAGTCAAAGACTGCCTGTAAGTGGGCCCAGCTGGGATCGAACCAGCGACCCCCTGATTATGAGTCAGGTGCTGCTAACCATCTGAGCTATGGGCCCGAAAAAAAAAGTCAATATGTCGTATCCAGGTCCTCTCCCGTCTGCCCTTCGGCATCCGGGGTGCTGCTAATCCCGGGAATCATAAAATTCCGCAGGAATTTTATTGTATTCCCGAGGATCCTCGTTACGCCGCTCCGGCGTAACGGGACCATCTGAGCTATGGGCCCTGATAAACAGGGTGCAAATATAATACACAATTAAAATATCTGCAAGACAAAATGTAATCTGTTCCCGGGAAGCTCCCGGCAGGCCTTCTGTGCTGCCCGTGCCGGCCTATTTTTTTATATAATCAAACAAAACGCTCCCCGCTTCGTCAAGGTCATAGCCGAAAGTGATCAGCCCGCCACGGTCACCGGCCATCACAATGATCCGCTTTTCAAAGACAACAGGATCGCTGAAGATACGAATCATCTCACGCGCCATGGCCGGAGTGCCATACTCCACATTGGGGTCAGTGGTGGGTACAATGTTCATCAGCTCTTCCCACAGCCTCATTGAATGAACATGAATGATGGCGTTGGTGCCTTGATCAGCAGTATATATGGCAGCATGGGTGAGCGACTCCGACGAAGCCTTGAGCGGGCCGCTGCACATCACGGCGTTGTCATCTATGTTGTACGATGACACCTTGACATAATGCCCCGGCTCAAGCTCGGGTATGTCTCCTGTTGAGGACCCGGTGATGAAGAACTGCTGCGACTTGCCTATCCGTATGCTTATATTGCCGAACCCGACCCCGTTTTCAAAGGCACCGATAAGATCCAGGTTGAAAAGAATGTCCCTCCAGTGATTTATTATCTCATACTGCTCATCGGTGATGACTGATCCTGACTGGCTCCAGTAACAGTTAAACTTGACAAAACCTTCCATATAGCTATGATAATAATTTTAATATTGACTTTTTATCCGCACCGCATATACCCCGGTCAGTGATCAGGCCGGTGATCAGGCGGGCGGGTGTCACATCAAACCCGTAATTTACCGCATCCATATCCGGATGACAGATATAAACCTGTTGTTCTTCTTCATATAAAGACGAAGGATTGGCATTTTTCGCCTGCGTCTCATTTATGTTCTTTGGCATGCCTGCAATAACCCTCACCTCATCTGCGTCACGCTCCTCGATCTCTATCTGCCCGGGACTATCAATGCTCATGTCAAATGTCGATACCGGGAATGCCGAATAAAACGGCACGCCGTTGTCATAAGCCGCCAGCGCCTTAAGGTAGGTGCCTATCTTGTTGGCCACGTCTCCTGATGCTGTCGCCCTGTCGCACCCGACAATGGCGATGTCGACCAGTCCCTGCTGCATAAGGTGGCCACCGGCGTTATCCGTCACCAGCGTACACGGTACCCCGTGGTTTGTCAGCTCCCAGGCGGTGAGCCTGCTGCCCTGGTTGCGCGGCCTCGTCTCATCAATCCACACATGTACCCTGATGCCCTGGTCGTGAGCCAGGTAAACCGGAGCCAGGGCGGTGCCATAATCGACACACGCCAGCCACCCCGCGTTGCAGTGAGTGAGTATATTAACAACGCCACCACCCTTTTTTCGCATTATCTCCTCAATGAGTGACAACCCGTGAACTCCTATACTGCGGCTTCTCTCCGCTTCCATGTCGCAGAGAGCCCTGGCGGACCTTTTCATAACCTCCGCATCAGCATTTTTGTTAAGGACGTCTGTCATATAATCTACTGCCCAGGCGAGATTGACAGCCGTAGGCCTTGTTGCCTTAAGCCTGGCAGCATCATTCATCACCGCTGAATAAACATCGCTTTCCGGGCTATGTTCAAGAAAGGAGAGAAAGACACCCCAGGCTGCCGCAGCACCTATGAGAGGAGCTCCCCTTACAGCCATGCCGCTGATAGCATCACACACCTCCCCGGCGCTCCTGAGTGTCATCACTTCAAGGGAAAAGGGAAGCGCCCGCTGATCAATCACATGAACTGAACGTGGATCTTCATCGTCATTCCAGATGCTCCTGTATTCTGTGTCCCCAACCTTCATAATAAAACCACCCCACCGGATTTAATTCGTAAAATTAAAAATAATTACATGCATTTTGGTAATCAGCCTGTTCACATATTTAACAAAACATTTTTTCGAATTTCCGACCCATTTGTTCTACACAATTAGAATTAATTGATTATCTTTGTGTAAGATTAAAATGTAATGGTAGACAAGGAAGAATACAGGACGAGGATAATTCTGACAGCCAGCAAGATCTTCAGTCATTACGGCTTCAGGAAGACCACGATGGAGGAGATTTCGAGGGCGCTGAAAAAGGGAAAGAGCTCCATTTACTATTATTTCGGCAGCAAGGAGGAGATTTTTGAAGCGGTGGTGCTTTACGAGGCCAACCAGCTGCGAATGAGACTGACAACAGCCATCAAGGAGGTGGAATCACCACCGGAAAAGCTCCGCAACTATATATATGTCAGAATGAAAGAGTTTGCCAAACTCTCAAACTACTATAATGCCGTCTTCGACAAGAACCTTGATCATTATGATTTTGTCGAGAAGATCAGGTCGAGATACGACCGCGAGGAGCTTGCCATCCTTCGCCTTCTTGTCTATGTCGGCACCAGCAGGGGTGTCTTTGCCGCAAAGGACAGCGAGTATACCGCGATGGCTATACAGACAATGCTCAAGGGGATGGAGGTTCCGCTCTTCTGGCGTAAACGCGAAATAGACATTAATTCCAGGCTGGAGGCAATACTGAACCTTATATTCAACGGTATCATCAGGAAACCCTGATGCTTCTCACCTCTTTTTTCCCGGGGCCACGGGAACCGGCTTTTTCCGGAAAGCCCATATAAGGATAGCCACTCCTGCAAGAACCAGCGGGATACTGAGCCACTGTCCCATATTAAGTTTCATCCCGGCTTCGAAGCCAACCTGGTCCTCTTTGATAAACTCCACGAAGAACCTGGAGCCGAACACCATGATCAGGAAAATGCCGAACAGAAGCCCGGGTCTTTGCTTACCCTTTGTTTTCCAGTATATTCTCATCAATATCCCGAAGGTGATCAGGTATGCCAGCGATTCATAAATCTGGGTCGGGTGTTTTGGTGCTGTCTCACCATTACGGAGGAAAACGAATCCCCATGGAAGGGTTGTCTCCACGCCGTAAATCTCCGAATTCATCAGGTTGCCCAGGCGTATCAGCACACCTGCCAGTGCCACTACTATCACTACCCGGTCAATGGCCCATATGAAAGGCTTTTTCTCTTTCCTGACGAAGAGCCACAGTGCCAGAAGTATGCCTATGGCAGCGCCGTGGCTGGCAAGCCCGCCATGCCATATCTTTAGTATCTCCACCGGTCTCGCCAGGTAGTATGACGGTTCGTAGAACAGGCAGTGCCCGAGCCTCGCGCCAACGATGGTTCCGATGGCAACATATACTGTCAGCCTGTCAAGAGTTGCTTCACCAAACCCCTCGTTCCTGAAGATCTTCTTCATTATGTAATACCCGAAGACAAACCCGGAGGCAAAAAGCAGACCGTACCATCTAACGGCAAAGTTTCCGATCCGGAATATCTCCGGATCAACATTCCACGGAATTATCTGATGTACCATAGGAATTCAGTTTGAGCTACAAATTTATATAAAAAAGCAACAGGGTAGGCTATCCGGCGTTAACGCGATTACCAGAACTTCCTGCAGGCAGCAGAATTAATGAAATTTGATGTAAGTTTGCATACAATGGACAGGCGCAGATACATATCGGGCAGGCTGGGCATAACGGCCCTGATGATACTCTTCATTTTGTCATGTGCCAAGATAAGTGCCCCGTCAGGGGGCCCGAAAGATGTTGATCCTCCGGTCATTCTTAAGAGCCAGCCGGAAAACAGTTCGACAATGTTCTCAAGCAAATCGTTTGTGGTAACCTTCAACGAATATGTCGTTCTTGACCGTGTAACGGAAAAGTTTATGGTGTCGCCACCGCTGGCAGAAAAGCCCGAGGTAGTACTCAAGGGTAAGAGCCTGCATGTTACATGGGAAGACGAGCTGGCCGACAGCACTACATATACTTTTTATTTTCAGGATGCCATACGCGACAACAACGAGGGAAACCCTATCCCCAATTACCAGTATGTGTTCTCCACCGGACCCGTGCTTGACTCTCTCTCGCTTACCGGCAACGTCTTCAACGCTTCCGATCTTGAGGTCGTTGACGATATCACGGTAATGATGTATTCGAACCTGTCGGATACGGCACCCCGTACTGTGTTGCCTGCCTATATCTCACGGCCTGATCCCTCCGGCGGCTTCATGATAAACAATATGAGGCCCGGCAGTTACCGGCTGTATGCTCTCAGGGACCTCAACGGTAATAGCCGGTACGATCTTGATGATGAGACATTTGCCTTTTGCGATTCAGTAATTGTTGTTACGCCCGCTGAGAATTATCTGGTATTTCCTGACACGGTGAAATACAAACCCGCCGGTGCCGCCGAGACAACAAAGCCAGACCTCTTTATTTTCGGGCAGTACCGCCTTTATGCTTTCCAGCAGGAATCAAAGAAACAATACCTTAAATTCACCGAGAGAAAGAATTCGTGGTCATTTGGGTTTGGCCTCGCGGTTCCGTCCGACAGCGGGCAGGTCTCCCTGGCTATTACCGATGCTGACACAGCCTCATGGTATTTGGAACATAATGTGGCCAGGGACTCTTTCATGGTCTGGATAACCAATCCCGCAGTATACGACCGGGATCTTATAGAAGCCATCCTCACATACCCCTTTACTGACAGTACCGGTGCCGTGACAGAGCGGATCGACACCATCAATCTCAGGTATCAGAAGCCCGCTCCACCCAGGGGAGGACCGGTAAAGACCCCTCCGCTGACACTCACGACAAACGCCAGCGGGAGACAGAGGCCGGGAACCACCCTGTACTTCCTGTCGGCCACACCCCTGGCTGACCCCGACACCTCTCTTATAACGCTCATACAAACCGTTGATACTGTAAAAACGAAGCTGGAGTACGGGTTTACGAGGGACACAACAACTGAGCGGCGGCTGTTCATGAAAGCAGCAGTTGCCCCGGGCGGATCCTATTCCCTGACATGCAGGGCAGGAGCTTTTAAAGACATTTTCGGCAATGCCACCGATTCCACGCTCTACAGGTTTTCTATCGCCACGGAGGAGGACTACGGAAGCATCAAGACAAGGCTGACCGGCTATGAGGGGGATGTCATCATACAACTGATGGCTGACAAGGAAAAGATTGTGAGAGAGGCTTATGTAACCTGTCCCGGCGAGGTCACATTCCCGCTGCTGGACAAAGGACGCTACAGGCTTAAGGCTATATATGACCTCGACTCAAACAGGGTATGGACTACCGGTGACTACAATACAGGAAGGAACCCGGAGCCTGTATCTTACTATCCGGCAGAGCTCGAGGTAAAGATTAACTGGGCATTGGAGCAGGACTGGGATCTGGGGGTAAAATACCTGAAGGATGTCTCGGTCAGGAACAAACCCGTGACAAAGAGATAGAATCATGTCTGACCGCAGGAGATTCATAAAGAACACAATGGTTGCCGGCGCAGCGCTCTCTGCAGGCCTGCCGGCTTTCTCCGCGGCGGCCGGGGAACAGTGGCCGTCAAGAAGGCCTGCACCGCGGGTGCGCAGGTTCCGAAGCAAGGCAGTGGAAGAGGCAATAAAAGAGGTAGAGTCATTCCTGGGTAAAAACGAGCTCTCATGGCTCTTTGCCAATTGTTTTCCCAATACTCTCGATACAACCGTCAGCCTTACTGAAAAGGATGGCAAACCCGACACTTTTGTCATTACCGGTGATATCAATGCCATGTGGCTCAGGGATTCAACCGCACAGGTATGGCCCTATATATCACTTACTGCAGGAGACCCGGGCCTCAGGGACCTGATTGCCGGGGTGATAAACAGGCAGGTCAGGTGTATTCATATCGATCCCTATGCCAATGCCTTCAATGACGGTCCCGGGCAGAGTGAATGGATGAGCGACCTCACCGACATGAAGCCTGAGCTGCATGAACGTAAGTGGGAGATAGATTCGCTTTGCTATCCCGTCAGGCTGGCTCACGGCTACTGGAAGGCCACGGGTGACACCTCTGTCTTTGATGCCGGATGGATGTCGGCAATGAGACTTGTCATTAAGACCTTCAGGGAGCAACAGCGAAAGGAAGACCGGGGACCATATCATTTTCAGAGGGTGACCGGGTGGCAGACCGACACCGTTGCGGGAGGAGGATATGGCAATCCGGTTAATCCGGTAGGACTGATCGTCTCTATCTTCCGGCCTTCGGATGATGCAACCATCTGGCCCTTCCTGGTGCCGTCAAACTACTTTGCCGTCATGTCTCTCCGTCAGATAGCAGAGATAGCAACGACGGTTTACGGTGATGTGAAGATGGCTGCTGATGCCACCTCCCTTGCCGATGAGGTCGATGCGGCACTGGCAGGATATGCAAGAGCCGTTCACCCGGAGCACGGGGAGATAATCCCCTATGAGACTGACGGATATTACAATTATAATTTCATGGATGATGCCAACGTGCCCAGCCTGCTGAGTATGCCATACCTGGGCACCATTGATCGCAATGACCCGCTCTACAGGCGCACCAGGAGTTTCGTCCTCGGCAGGAGCAATCCTTATTATTTCTCGGGCATCGCCGGCCACGGGGTGGGAAGCCCCCATACCGGGATAAACCGCATATGGCCGATCTCAATCACTATGAGAGCCCTTACCGCGATAAGCGACTATGATATCGTTTCATCACTCAGGATGCTGAAGAACACACATGCCGGTACAGGCTTCATGCATGAGTCATTCATGAAAGATGACCCCACAAAATATACAAGGAAGTGGTTTGCCTGGGCAAACACATTATTTGGTGAACTGGTGCTGGAGACTTTCAGAACCAGGCCTGAATTGCTGAAAGAAATTTAAAAGGAGAAGAAATGAAAGAAGTTGTAGCCGGAGTTGATATAGGAGGAACAAACACCATCATCGGACTCGTTGATGCCAGGGGAGAGATTCACGCTGAAGGCAGGCTCTCCACTCCCGAATATGCGTTTGCTGACGACTTTGTCAAAGCCCTTGACCAGAAGCTTAAGGAGATGATCTCCCGTCACGATGACCTGAAGCTGACAGGTATAGGCATAGGGGCGCCAAACGCCAACTTCAACAAAGGCACCATCGAGCTGGCGCCCAACCTCAGGTGGAAGGGGATTATACCTCTCGTGAAACTTACCGAGCGGTGCACCGGACTGAAGACAAGGATAACCAACGATGCCAATGCTGCCGCCCTGGGAGAAATGATATTCGGAGAAGCAAAAGGGATCAAGCACTTTATTATTCTTACCCTGGGTACAGGACTGGGTAGCGGTATCGTCGTTGACGGGGAGGTGGTCTACGGCCATACGGGCTTTGCCGGTGAACTGGGGCATATGACCGTTGCCGAGGGAGGAAGGGTCTGCGGCTGCGGCCGCCGCGGCTGCCTTGAGACCTATGCTTCCGCAACCGGACTGGTCCGTACTGTCCTGGCGCTTCTCAGCGACAGCCGCGAGGAGAGCGTGATGCGTGATCTCAAAAGCAGCGAAATCACCTCACGCAGAGTAGCCGAAGCCGCGGCGGCAGGCGATCCTGTAGCCATGGAAGCCATGGACAGGACAGCTCATATGATCGCCCTTGGAATAGCCAACGCCGTTACCTTCTCAAGCCCCGAGGTAATCTACCTGTTCGGCGGACTGGCACTGGCAGGAGATGCCCTGTTCATACCGGTGAGAAAATATGCCGACGAACTTGTACAGCCTGTTTTCAGAGGAACATTCAGCATAATGCCGTCAGGACTGCCTGAAGCACAGGCAGCCATCCTGGGCGCCTCAGCACTGATCTGGAAAGAAGCAAAATAAAATTGACGCTCTGAAAGCGTATTGATATCTTTGTGTCATACTTGTTCTTTTAGTTCAGAACTAAATAAAACCAAAACAGATGCATACCATTGAGGTCAGCAAGCTTAGATCCGGCAGGGAGATCCCATCCATGGAGGAGGTCTCCGCACTGCTTGACGAACAGGGAGACGGTCATCCCATCGAGACGATAAACTGGGAAAGTCACTTGTATAAACCTTCGGTAAGGTTCAATATGGCCTGGGGTGACCGGGAGATATATATCAAATATTATGTCAGGGAGGATCATGTAAAAGCGGAAAAAAGCCGTACCAACGAGATGGTCTGTGAGGACTCCTGTGTGGAATTTTTCGTTTCGCCATCTGATGACGGTATATATTATAACTTTGAGTTTAACCCTATCGGCACCGGCCTGATGGGGGCTGGTCACGGGAGGGCCGACAGCGTCAGGGCTGACCCTGCTGTGGTTGAGGGCATCCGCAGGCTTACCTCGATGGGCGACAGGCCTTTTCCAGAGATAAGCGGTGATATCGGATGGTCACTTACCCTGGCTATCCCCCTTTCAGCATTTTTTCATCACCGGGTGGAAAACCTGGCCGGAAAAAGCTTCAGGGCCAACTTCTACAAGTGTGGCGACAGGCTGACTACTCCGCATTACGTGACGTGGAATCCTGTGGGTACAGAGAAGCCTGATTATCATCAGCCGGCCTTTTTCGGCATCCTGAAATTTATATAATAAACAATAAATGTATCATTTATGATAAAAGGCAATGCAGTCATCGGCCAGTCCGGCGGTCCGACATCTGTTATAAACTCCAGCCTGGCCGGAGTGGTTACCGCAGCCGGGACCTCGGACCTGATATCGGGAATCTATGGGATGAACTACGGTATTGAGGGGCTCATGAACGAGTGGCTCTTCGATCTTGGCGCACAGCCTGATGACATTATCAGGGGCCTGCGCCATACTCCCTCTTCTGCTCTCGGTTCGTCACGCCACAAGCTGAAAGAGGAGGATTTCCCGCGGATCCTTTCCGTACTTGAGAAATATGACATCAGGTATATGTTCCTTATTGGCGGCAATGACACGATGGACACCATTCACAGGGTGGAGGCCTATTGCCGCAGTAAAGGATATGAGCTAACGGGAGTGGGTATACCCAAGACTGTTGACAATGATCTTTTCGGTACGGATCACACCCCGGGGTTTGCCTCGGCAGCCCGGTCAAATATACTCAACGTAATGCAGGCCGGCATACTGGCCCGCGACATGAAAAAGGTCGATCAGTTTGTGATATACCAGACCATCGGCCGTGATGCCGGCTGGCTTGCTGCAGCAACGGCGATGGCCAGGCGCGAAGAGGGAGACGCCCCCCACCTGATCTATACCCCCGAACATATCTTTGACAGGGACAGCTTCCTTGCCGACGTGGACCGGTGTATCAGGCGTCATGGCTGGGTGTCTGTGGTGTGTGGCGAAGGGGTGAAATATGCTGACGGAACCCCGGTCAGCGCCTCGGTGGTGAAAGATAAGTTCAGCAACACGGAGTTTGGTGCTATGGGAGGAGCCAGCGTGGCGGTAACTCTTCACGGCATGATCTCCTCGGAGTTCGGTATCAGAGGTGAGTTTCAGGTTCCGGAGTCGCTCATTATGAGCGATTTCGTCAGGGCGCTGCCCACAGATCTCGATGAAGCATGGCAGTGTGGCGTCGAGGCCGTACGGATGGCCGGGAGAGGCGAGACCGGGTACATGGTAACCATCGACAGGATATCTGACGATCCTTATGAGATCCGCTATGGCAAGATACCCCTGGGAGAGGTTGCCATTGCCGCAAGACCTATGCCTGGTGAATATTTTAACGAAGCAGGAAACTTCGTCTCAGACGAATTCATTAGATATATGAAGCCCCTAACAGGTGAGCTTCCTGATTTTGTCAGGCTGAAAAAAGTGATGGTATTAAAATAAAACGAAATAATATGGCAACAGAATTCAACAGAGTAGCTCTCTCCATCAACGCTCATCCCGATGATGCAGAGGCATGGAATGCGGGGGTGCTGAAGCTCCTGCATGACAAAGGATACACAATTGTTATTGCCACCATGACCGGCGGTGACCTGGGCGGGTGCAACATGAGCATGGAGGAGACGGCCAGGGTGCGTTATGTGGAAGCCAAAGCCGCAGCCTCGGTGCTTGACGCGGAATATTATTCCATGGGAGGCATTGACGGATCACTGTTTGATACTCCGGAGATGAGGCTGAAGGTTATCTCCCTGATGAGAAAGGTCCGTGCCGGCATAGTATTCACACACCTTCCCAACGACTATCATCCTGATCACAGGGCTACCGCTGCCATTGTTGAGGCAGCAGCCATGGTTGCCTCGCTTGACCCGGTACCAGTGCCCGAGAAGCCGCTTGAGGTAACACCCCTGCTCTATCATACGTCGCCGCTGACATTGAACGACCCGCTGGGTTCACAGATAATACCCCCGCACTTCTTTGTCGACGTATCCGGCGTGGTGGAGACAAAGATCGAGATGCTCGGCAAGCACGTATCGCAGCTTGAGCTGATGAAACACATGCACAGGATTGATGATTTCTTCGGCTTTGTGCTGGAGGGTAACAAGAACTATGGCAGGATGGCCGGTGTGGAATATGCAGAAGTGTACTGGCAGCACCTCGGCGGAGGCTTCCAGAAAGATCCGCAGGTTCAGCGTGATCTCAGTGAATTCATCGTTAAACAACAACAGATCTGATATGAATTTGAATGACAAGAAATACAATAGATTCGCGCTGGTTCGCGAGATGATGGAGACACCCGGAATAATGAGCTCATTCCGGCCCGAGGTCTCCATACCCTTTATCCCCGCTTTCAAATCAAAAAAAGGACTCTTCCTTACGGGGGAGGGTAGCAGCAGGCTCTTTCCGGCAAAGAGGGCCATATTCTCATCGCTGAAGAAGGATTTTCTCCTTCCCGTGCTGACAGAGGGCTGTACGCAGGCGCTAGAATACAACCTGGATGATTTTGTCGTCTTTGCAGCCTCGAACTCAGGACAGACCAAGGAGGTGATACGCCTGGTAAAAGCACTGAAAGAGAAAAAGCATGATACCGTTTATGGTCTCACCGCAAATGAAGGGACCATGCTCGGGGAGTATGCCGATGCGGTTCATGTACTCAAGTGTGGCAGGGAAAATGCAGTGGCAGCCACAAAATCGGTAGTGGAGCAGGCCCTGTTTTATGATTCGCTGATGCGTAACCTGAGGGCGGAGAAGATGTCGGGACTGAAAAAAGCAGCCGGCCAGATGGAACAGGTGATGACGGCCCCGATAGACAGCAGTATTACAGATATGATACGCAACGCGGATATGATATATTTTGCAGGTCGTGATAACGGTGTTGCGGCAGAGCTCGCCCTGAAGACAAATGAGATCACCAGGAAAAAATCGGCATTCCTCGAAGGCACCTTCGCCCTTCACGGCATAGAGGAGGTGATGAACAAGAATGAGGTCCTGGTCTGGGTTGACCCTTTTGAATATGACCATGACAAGTTTATGGAGTGCATCGTCAGGGGCGCAGAGGTTAATGTGATAACCATAGCCAGGGAGAAAACAATATTTCCCACCATAGTCATACCGGACGGCGGAGAATATGCCGAATACCTGCAGCTGGCTGCCGGATGGAATATCCTGGTAGAGACGGGCATCGCCCTGGGGATTGATCTTGATCATCCTAAGAGAGCAAGGAAAGTCGGGAATGAATATGTCCCATCCTGAGGTTTTCAGGCACCCCGGCCACGGGTGTAATTTATTTTCTTCGGTGTTATCTAAAACGTATATTTACGGTTAGTTTAACATTGTTTCTTACAATGAAGCACCTGTATTTCCCGGGAGGGGGCCGGACCGGCGGGTTGTACGCAGCCGGGCACAAAAGAAATACCAACCCTCTTTCGGGTGTTCTGTCGCACCTTGTTAACCGTGGGTTATTATGATGAATAAGAAAAAAGTAGTCGTCGGTATAGATATCGGAGGTACCAATACGGTCTATGGTTTTATCGACCGGGAAGGCAATATCGTTACCGGGGATCAGATAATAACCACACACTATGATGAGCCCGAGGTCTTCGTTGCCGCTCTCTATGAGAAAATGATGATCACGGCATCCAGGCTCGGCAGTGAGCTTGAGATTCTTGGTTTTGGCATCGGCGCTCCCATGGGAAACATCAACAAGGGCACCATAGAATACCCTGCGGACCTGCCATGGAAAGGTATCATCCCGCTGGCAGATATCTTTGGAAAACACACCTCTCTGCCGGTTATCGTGACCAATGATGCCAACGCTGCAGCCGTGGGCGAGATGGTCTACGGCGGAGCTAAAGGGATGAGGAACTTCGTTGTGATAACCCTCGGGACAGGCCTGGGAAGCGGTCTTGTTGTAGACGGAAAGCTGGTTTACGGTCATGACGGCTTTGCAGGCGAGATAGGCCATACATCTATCAGGCCGGGGGTCTCCAACCGCGACTGCGGGTGCGGACGCAAGGGTTGCCTGGAGACCTATGTGTCATCTACCGGTCTCAAACGTACGGTACTCAAGATCATGGCCGACAGGCTTGATGACAGTGAGCTCCGGCGCTTCAGCTTCGAGGAGCTGGATTCAAAGAAGATCTATGAGGCAGCCCTCCGGGGTGACCCTATTGCCTGCGAGGCTTTTGAACATACCGGCGCCATGCTTGGCTTTAAGCTTGCAGATGTTGTTGCACATACAAATCCCGAAGCAATCTTCCTCTTCGGAGGTCTGGCCCTGGCCAAGGATCTCATCTTTGAGCCGGCAAGAGAACATATGGAAAAGAACCTGCTCTATATATACCGTGACAAGGTGAAGCTTTTACCGTCGGAGCTCAGCACGCAAAACGCAGCGGTGCTGGGTGCCGGTTCACTCGTCTGGTCTGCCGCAGACCAGGAGCAGTAAAGAGTACAGTGCATGAATAAATACAGTTTCCCGGAGATGATGAGCTATATCGTAGGCGCCCTTTTTGTGGTGATTGTCTTCTCCATTGCATATGCCTATCTCAAACCACATAAGCTGCATCACACAAGACCTCTCTCAACACTGGCCCTCAAGGGCAGTTATATGCTCTATCTCATGGTCATGCTGATCATCATTTACCTTGCCAGCCTCAGGGGAGGAGGATTGAGCAATGTGTTCGACGGTCCTGAATTCTTTATTTTCCTGGTAGTGTTGTTTGTCCCCACAACAGGGATCCTGTCGCGGAAGATTACCCGCTTCAGCGGTAAAAGGGTACGATATAACCTGATCTTTACAATTGTAAACATATTGATGACAATAACAGTGCTATTGCTGTACAGACTTTAGGCATACCTAATATCAGAAAAGATTACATTTGCTCCATAAAAACAGAAAAACTTCAAAGTGATGATTAAGGAAAGATTTATCTCCTACGTGGAGGAGAGTATTAAAAAGAACTGGGATATTGAAGCACTATCGAATTACCGTGAGAAGGGATTCACCTACAGGGAGATTGCTGCAATAATGGTTAAACATCACATTGCCTTCCGTGATTACGGCGTGCAGGAGGGGGATAAAATTGTGCTGCTTGGCAGGAACTCAGCCAACTGGTGCGCAATGTATCTCGCCGTGGTTACCTATGGTGCGGTTGTCGTACCGGTTCTGCCTGACTTCAAGCCTGAAGACCTCCATAATATCATCAACCACTCAGATGCAAAGCTTCTGTATATAGACGATAAGATATGGGAGCTCCTTGATCCGGAGAAGATCAGGGAGATACAGTGGGTCAAGAGCCTCGACACTTTCGAAATGATTATGAGCCGTTCTGAAAAGATGACGGGTATCTACAACTCCCTTGATGAAAACTTTGCAAAAGAATACCCGGACTTCAGTCCTGCCGACATTAAGTTCTCTGACATAGACAATGAAAAGCTGGCAGTGCTGAGTTATACTTCCGGCACCACCGGTTTTTCAAAAGGGGTAATGATACCGCACAGGAGCCTGGCAGCTAACATTAAGTATGCGCAGCACAATATGCCCCTGGAGCCCGGCGACCCTGTCGTCTCGTTTCTCCCGCTGGCGCATACTTACGGCTGTGCCTTTGAATTTCTGTTTCCTTTTACCTACGGGTGCCATATCACAATACTGACAAAGACGCCGTCTCCCCAGGTACTCATCCAGGCCTTCAAGGAGATAAGGCCCAGGCTTATCCTTTCCGTTCCACTTGTTATCGAGAAGGTTTACAAAAAACAGCTTCTTCCTGTTATCAGCAAGCCTGCCATGAAAGTGCTTCTGAAGGTGCCCGGCATCAACAGGATCCTCTTCAGGAAGGTACGCGAGAAACTTGAAACAAGCTTCGGGGGACGCTTCAAGGAACTGGTGATAGGCGGCGCTGCTTTTAACGCTGATGCCGAGAAATTCTTCAGGAAGATAGGCATGCGTTTCGCCGTGGGCTATGGTATGACCGAGTGCGGACCCCTGATCAGCTACGACGGATGGAAAACGGCCCGGCTGGGGTCATGCGGCAAGGCCGTTGATGCCCTGGAGGTAAAGATCGATTCACCCGACCAGGAGAAGACCGTGGGAGAAATAATCCTTCGCGGTGACAGCGTGATGCTGGGGTATTACAAAAACGAGAAGGCCACCAGTGAGGTGATTGACGAAGACGGATGGATGCATACCGGCGACCTGGGTGTCATCGACAGGGACGGGTATATCTATATAAAAGGGAGGAGCAAGGATATGCTTCTTGGCCCGTCAGGAAAGAATATCTATCCTGAGGAGATAGAATCCCTGATAAACAACTACAAATATGTCACCGAAGCCGTGGTCATCTCGGAGGATAATAAGCTTGTGGGACTCATTTACCCGGATCACGAGGCACTTAAGGCAGACAATATCAGTGATGACGGGCTTGCGGCTGTGCTTGACGGGATACGCAGGGAGGTGAACAACAGGGTACCTGAATATATGGCCGTGACCAAATTCAGGGTTCATCCCGAGGAGTTTGCCAAGACGCCAAAGAAAAGCATCAAGCGCTACCTTTACATGAAAGAGTAATCAAATAATATCGCAGAGGCCCCGGGAGGGCCTCTCCTTTAATATTTTGCCGTGAAAAAATATTGCATCATAGTGGCCGGTGGCAGCGGACAAAGAATGAAGTCCGTCATTCCCAAACAGTTCCTCCCGCTTGAAGGCAGACCTCTGCTGATGCATACTATCGAAAGGTTTCACTCATTTGACAGCTCCATCGGGCTGATACTTGTGCTTCCCGCAGATTACCACTCACACTGGCAACGGCTCTGCACAGAACACTCATTCACCATACGCCACAGCCTTGTGGCCGGTGGTGAAGAGAGGTTTCATTCCGTCAGGGCAGGCATGGCCTGTGTGACCGAAGAGTCGCTGGTAGCCATCCATGACGGTGTGAGGCCTCTTGTCAGCCATGATACCATATGGCGTTGCTTTGCCGATGCCGAGGAATTCGGGAATGCAGTGCCCTTTGTAGGACCTGCAGATTCAGTGAGGCTGCTTGAAGGAGATGACAGCAGGCCACTGTCCAGGGATGAGGTAAGGCTGATACAGACACCGCAAGTGTTTCGCGGCAGCATTATCATTAAGGCCTATGACCAGGATTTTAGTCCTGCATTCACCGATGATGCCACGGTGGCTGAAGCAGCAGGCATTAAGATACATCTCACCCACGGTAACAGGGAGAACATAAAGATAACCACCCCGGAGGACCTGGCCGTTGCTCATGCACTGGCCGGCGTGCTCAGGCAATGAAAGGTACCTACCAATGGATCAGGAGCGCATAATTGACCACAAGAAACTGGAGATAAGAAGAACCAGGAAGGCAGATGATGACATAATAAGCCTTCTGAAAGAAACCGTACTCGGTTCGCAGGGAGGCATACGCTACTCGATGCAAAATACCGCTGAGAGGATCAAAGCTTACGGTGATGGTCTCTCCTTCATGGCCCTGTTCAAGAGAGACAGTCTTAAAGGTGTCATTGGTCTTTGTCGCAGGATCACCAAAAACAGGAACGAGAAAATTTCATCGGTATATCTCAGGTATCTGGCTGTACAGAGTGCCTTTCAGACAGAAAAGGCGCCGGAGAAGAGAAGGGAACGGCTTACCCTTGCCGGCGACACGTTCAAGCAGAAGATACTCTCTGTCATAAGAGACCCCCGGCAGGTTACCGGGGAGGAGGAGGCAGCCTCCGGCCCTCATGTTATGTACGCATATGTAGAGAGCCGGAATGAGAGGTCGAGAAACCTGGTGAACCAGGCGGGATACGAATACATACGCTCCTTTCTTACTGTCGCATTCAGCCGGTTCAATCCCCGGACAAACGATCATGTCACCAGGCTGACACCAGGGGAGGAGAAGGCAATGTCGCGACTCCTTGACGAGCAGTACGGCGACTATTGCTTCTACACGGATGAGTTTACCTTTTATGATCACAGGTACTATGTACTTAAAAAAGAGGGAGAGATCATTGCCGGCGTAGGAGCAATACCGGCACAGTACCGGGTAGTAAACGTACCCGGGATATGGGGATGGCTGATGATGAAGGTGTTGCCTCATGTTCCGTATTACAGGAGACTCTTCCGCCCGGAAGAGTTCAGGTATATCATCTTCAATGCTATATACTGCAGGCAAGGCCATGAGGGCCGGCTGCCCGACCTGTTCGAGGCAGTATGCGCCGGGGAGGGATACAATACGGCACTTACCTGGCTAGATGACCATTCCAGGCTCTTTGAGACACTCAGAACCAACAGGAGAATGGGTGTGCTTAACAGGATGCTGAATGCAAAACCGGGACTGGTTTACGCATTGTTCACAGGAATGACACAGGAGGAGACGGAGAAATTTTATGATTCTCCGGCATACATTTCCGGGTTTGACTTTTCATAACTAACTGATAAAAACCGGTTCATGACAGTAAGAAACAGACTTTATCCCTGCACACTTCTTGCAGGAGCGTTGCTTTTTTGTCTCTCACTGACGGCATCAGCCCAGGAGAGTGATGAGAGGTATGTGCCGGAGACGGATTCCCTGGTACTTGACAAACTGGAACAATGGCAGGATCTCAAGTTCGGGCTGCTGATGCATTGGGGGCCGTACAGCCAGTGGGGCATAGTTGAATCATGGTCAATATGCTCCGAGGATGAAGACTGGTGCCGCAGGAAGAACCCTGACTACGGGGAATATAAAAAGCAATATGAGGCGCTGAAGC
Organism: Bacteroidota bacterium; assembly: GCA_003250475.1. Lineage (GTDB taxonomy): Bacteria > Bacteroidota > Bacteroidia > Bacteroidales > VadinHA17 > SR-FBR-E99. The sequence continues at coordinate 23,003 of QKGI01000043.1, forward strand.
TGAGCTTCAACCCGGTAGGGTTCGATCCGGTAAAATGGGCGGCAGCAGCCAGGGATGCCGGAATGAAATACATGATATTCACGACAAAACACCATGATGGCTTTTCAATGTTTGACACCAGGCTGACAGACTACAGGATCACGGATGCGGAGTGCCCGTTCAGTGTTAATCCCCGGGCCAATGTGACCAGGGAGATATTCAATGCCTTCCGTGAACAGGGACTATGGACCGGGGCTTACTTCTCAAAGCCTGACTGGCATAACGAGAACTACTGGTGGCCTAACTTCGCCACACCCGACAGGAATGTAAATTACAGCATAAGAGACTACCCGGAACGGTGGGAAAAGTTTGTCGGGTTCACCCACGGACAGATCATGGAGCTCCTGGGGGGTGATTACGGCCAGGTCGACATCCTGTGGCTCGACGGCGGATGGGTCCGTAAGATGACGGAAGAGGAGGAGCGGGGCTACCGTCAGTCTGCCGGTCATAAGTTTGTCAGGGTACAGAGCCAGGATATCCGCATGGATGAGCTGGTGGCAAAAGCAAGGGAGAAACAGCCGGGACTGATTGTTGTTGACAGGGCGGTCTACGGCAGGAACCAGAACTATCTCACTCCTGAGAACAGGGTCCCGGAGAAAGCCCTCCCATACCCGTGGGAGTCATGCATCATCGCAGGAGGAGGATGGGCATGGGTGCCGAACCCCAGGTTCATGTCCGGGAGAGAGGCCGTACATTTGCTCATCGATATAGTTATCAAGGGAGGAAACCTTCTTCTGAATATCGGGCCGGCTCCCGACGGCACATGGCCGGAAGGAGCATATGCTCTCCTCAGGGATATAGGCAGATGGATGAGGGTCAACGGCGAAGCTATATACGGGACAAGGGCAATGGCTCCGTATAAGGACGGCAAGGTGTGTATCAACAGGAAAGACGATGACACCTGGTACCTCTTTTATTTGGCTGATGAGGGAGAAGAGATGCCTTCAACTGTAACGATGAACGGGCTGACCCTGCCGGAAGGAGCAAAAGTGACCGTCCCCGGTACCGGGCAAAGCTGCTCGTGGAAGAACAGCGCAGGCTCATTCACTGTCTACCTGCCCCGGAAGGTGAGGCAAAACCCACCTTCTGACTATGCCTGGGTGATGAAGATAAGACTCTGATACTGCACGTCTAAAAACGCGCCACACAGACCTTTGTGTAATGCTCCTGGCATCATGATCTGTGTGGCCTGACAGGGAAATGGGGGGAAGAACCACCTGTCATTGAAGTTATTAGAGGACTACCTTGTCTTTATTTTACGTATTGCGTATTAAAGGTTGTAAAAAGTCTTATCAATACAAAGACAAACTTTCTCAATTGTATGAACGGGGGTATCTAAAGTATGACGGGGCCGTTTTGTATGATAATGTAAAGCAGGCTAAAGATTTTGACTTTCAGCAATACGACCTTTAATATGTTCCATAAGTTGCCTGACCTTTTCACGTGAGATATCGCATCTGAACTCCTTCTCGCCTTTTATCAGGACGCACTGCAGTTGTTTCATGTCGATACGCACCAGGAAGGCAGTATTGATGATACATGACCGTCCTGTTCTGAAGAAATGCCTGCCAAGGAGCATCTCTACTGTCCCTATCAGCGAGGTTACCGTCTCCACCCTTCCGGTAATAAAATGAAATATTGAATAATTACCGTCGGCTGTAATGCAGATAACATCGTCGGTGTCAATAAATGTCACACCCGTGACACCTCTGAATATCAGCACTTTGTTATTTTCTATAAGTGCCTGTGGGCGTTCTGCGGTATCCTTCCTGTTATTTACACAGAACCTTGTGAGCGTCTCGCGGAGACGGTCCGGATCAATAGGTTTAAGCAGGTAATCGAATGCCGCGTAGTCAAATGCCTTGATTGCATATTCATCATGAGCCGTGGTAAAGACCACATGAGGCATGGCCGTATTCAGGTTTTTCATTTCATTGAGTATATCAAAACCCGACATTCCCGGCATACGGATATCGAGAAACACCATATCCGGTTCATACCTCGTCAGCAGGTCTGTGGCCTGAAAAGGATCTGTTGTGGTAGCCACAACCTCCGCCATACCGGTGGCTTCAATCAATCCTGACAGAAGCTCGAGCGCTTTCGGCTCATCTTCTATTATCACCGTCTGTATTAAATTAGTGTTCATGTCTTATCAGGTTATCTTTATTGGGTGCAGTCTCCCGGAATCAAAATCCAGGGAATAATTCCGGGGCAGAAAGATGCGCACTTCTGTTCCTGACGGCCGGCCATTGTCACTGAGGTCTGTCAGGGTAAAAGTGATTTTTTCCCTGTTTGCCTTGTTAATTGTCTGAATGATATTTGCTATGTTTTTCAATCCGGTGCCGGCGCCGCCGGTATGCATCCTGGAGGCGGCGGCTCTTCCTATGCCGTTGTCGCGGACAATCACCTCTATGCCCTCATCGAGGCTGTTCACAACTATTTCTATCTCACCTTGTCCCTTCTTGTTCTCAAGACCGTGCTTGATAGCGTTTTCGGCGAACGACTGTATGATCATCTTGGGCACCGGGGTATTCAGAACCACGCTGGCCGACACGGTTATCCTGTATTCAAACCTGTCACCGAAGCGCAGCTTCTGGAGCTCGCAATAGCGGGAGACAAACTCCAGCTCCTGCTCCAGCGGCTTAAGCAGGACGGTACTGTCTGTTATTATTGACCGCAGGAGGTTCGACAGCTTGATGAAATAATTGTAGGCTTTTTCCTTTTCACCCTTCATGATGAGGGAGCCTACGGAGGTCACGGCATTGAACGTAAAGTGCGGATCAAACTGTTTTATCACCGAATTGAGCTGCAGCCGGTAGCTTTCCGCCTGCCGTCGTGCCTCTTCCACCCTTTTTTCAAGGACGCTCTTGCGTATCTGCCACGACAGCAGGAAAACAAATAACAGGCTCAGGAAAATAATGGTCAGGCGGGCAAACAACGACTGGAAAAAGGTTGGCATAACTGTTATATCCAACCTGTCGGGTGATTCTGAGATAACACCGTCGGCATTGATGGCACGTACCTCAAAGGTGTAATTACCAGGAGGCATGTCAGAATATACAATCATACGCTCCCCGGTTCTTTTTGACCAGCTTCCCTCAAGCCCGCTCATCCTGTACTGGTAAGTAACATCCTCCGGATTAACGGTAGAGATACCCGTATAACTGATCCTGATACCATTCTTGCGGCCCCGGATATTAATATGATTGTCGCCGTTATAAAAGAGTGAACTGTCAAGAACCGTCTGCCAGCCTGATTTGCCTCCGGGGATCTCTGCCATGGTAATGTGATTCATTGGCGGCCGGTTGTTTCTGTGGATCTTATCCGGGTTGAAGCGGATCAGTTTGCCGGTTGTAAGTATCCACCAGTTTCCCATGGAATCTTTGACAATGCCGTTATCCTGGCAGTCGTTTCCCCTGAATCCCCTGCTGCGGCCTAATACAGTATAATAATCGGACCATCCCGAGTAATATTTATCCAGGTCTATTATGCATATATCCATCATACGTCCGACAAGCAGCTTTCTGTCACCCATATCACGTATGACATTGGCAGGCAGGTTTATTTCATGCGGAAGGCCCTCCTTGAATCCCGTCGGGTCATGTCCACAGATGACAACGCCATCCGAGCCCACACTCCAGATGTTACCTCTATAGTCGCATACCATACCCCACACCATTTCTGCCGGGGCAGGAGCAGAGCGGTAAGGCACGAAGTTGCTGCCGTCGAAGAATACCATGCCGTAGTGACCTGCAAGCCAGTGATTCCCATCCTGGTCACGTATCACGCCTTCCACAATGCCATAGCCTGGCCATGACATCTGGTCATACCGGGTTACCTTCCTTCCTTCAATAACAAACAGTCCCCTGTCTGTTCCTATAAATATGCTCCTGTCGACAGGATCTTCATAGATGGTGCATATCTGAAGGTTTCCCGGCACCAGGTCAAGGTCTCTGAATTGTCTGCCATCCCAGATGATCACCCCGCGACCTGTTGATAACCAGACCTCTCCGTTTGAAAGAGTTGCGCTTCCCCGGTAGAAAGGCCTGGCTGCACCATTCCGGAGAGGGAAGTCTTTTCGTTCATAAAACCGTTCTCCGTCGAAATACTTCAGTTCACCGTAGACTGATCCAAGCCATAACCCACCGTCAGGATCAGCAGCCACAGCCCACGTACCCACAGGAAGCCCGTCCTCGCTATCATATTCAACGAAGGCTTCTGACATTAACCGGTAAATACTGGTCTCGGTCCCCACCCAGTTGGTTCCTTCGCGGTCTATGAACCGGAAAGCCAGTATTCCGCCCTCCCAGTGGAAGTGACCGATATCAGGAAGGAGAGGCTCTGCCGTGGAAAAAACCGGTTCGTCATCAACGATCCTTATCCCGGTAACGGGGCGGGGATGGATCATTTTTAACGTGCCCTCCCTGAATGCATATGCATTGCTCCTGGGATCCAACAGGTAAAGTACCGAGTCGTGAGGGTATGCGGCAGCAGGGGTGAATCGCTGTGTTTTAAGGATGGGGAATTTCTCGGAGAAATTCATATACCTGCCGTTATCGAAGAAGATGATGGCAAAATTATTATAGTCAATTGCCGCATTCAGGAAAAATGCTGACGAATCACCGGCCAGGCACCCCATGCCCAACTGTTTTATACCCAGGGAGTCGGGGATGGGGTAGCTTATGAAACGCTTACCGTTGAACCTGGCCATTCCATTCAGGGTAACCGCCCAGATGGTGCCTGACTTGTCTTCAACAACACGGGTGACAAGGTTCGAAGGAAGACCATCCTTGCGAAGATAGGAGATGAAGCTATGACCGTCAAACCGGGCGAGTCCGTTTCTGGTGGGTATCCACAGGTAACCACGGCTGTCCTGCATCACGTCCATCGACTGCAGCTGAGGCAGCCCGTCATCTGAAGTATACTCACGGAAAGGAAAAGTCTGTGCAAACAGGGTGAGGCTTGCTGCCCGGGAAAACAGGACAAGGAAGATAATGAGATATATATACCGTTCCCGGCTAAATCTCTTTTGACGCTTCATTTTCAGACTTTTCACATGTAAATATATCTATTCTCCAAGATAATAAAAAGGATTAAACGGGTCATGGCGGCACTGATCTATACGGGTCTTTTGTTCCGGCATAAAGGCGTTGCAGGATCTTACACCGGGGGTTGCTGACCATGAAGTTAAAGGGTTAAAGCTCTTGGATGGAAGCGACAAAAAATTGACATCCCCTCTTTCTTATAGTAACTTTGACCCGGTACTGGCACATTATTTTCCAAGAATAAACTTCTTCAGGCCTAAAAGTGTTAATATGTCAGGTTCAGGTACGATACCGATGAAGAAATTTGCCCTGGTCAGCGGTTTGCTATTTTTGATCGTCTATTTATGGGTCAATACCTTCCATCCGGATGAATCAGGCACGGATCTGCTTTATCCTGTCATTGCCGGAAGCTCATCCCCGCAGGCATTGCCTTTTCATGACACCATAGCCCGGAGCCCTCATGACCCTCAGTATGTAACCAACCCTCCGGTATGTTTCTACCTGATAGTGGGAAGCTTTACCGATATAACCCAGGCGCAGGAGATGGCTGAAAAATATGAGGATATATACGGGACCGGTATTTTGATACTGCCCCCCACTCCGGAAGGTTATTACCGCATAAGCTGCGGCAGGTATCTGACAGGTAAAGAAGCCGATGCGGCACTCACCGCCGTAAGACAAAACCACTACCCTGACGCCTGGGTTCTTGCTGCAAAGAACTAATTCTGCAACAATCGTATATTTATGGATCAATTGACCGGGGAGATAGGTTATCTCTCCGCGTCTCCGCTTTTTAACATGTTGTGCATTACAAAGAAACCGGCTTAACCCCGGAGGGTGTCATACACAGGGCATCCGGATATAAATTAACATTGGTTTTTAATAAATACGGAGGAACTTGGCATGGCTTATCTTAACAGGAGAATCAGCATTACAGCTTCTGCAATAGGAGTATTACTCGGCTTATCCGGAATGTTTAATCATGGTTTATTTGAGATACTCCAGGGCAATACCCCAACAAACGGGTTCTTTATAGAAGCAATCGGGGAGAAACACAGGTACTGGGTGCATGGGACAGAGGCCGCATTCACTGTAATTCACAACTTCCTGGTTACAGGTATCATGGCAGTCCTTGTCGGTTCAGCAGTTGTCTTCTGGTCACTGAAATATTTACACGTGAAAAAGGGGGCAACAGTATTCTTATCGCTGTTAATAATGCTTGTCCTTGTAGGAGGAGGTATAGGTTTTATCATACTTTTCCTGCCGACCTGGGCTTTTGCAACCAGGATAAACAAACCCCTGACCTGGTGGAGGAAAATGTTATCTGTACCACTTAGAAAATCATTATCAGCAATATGGGGTTATGTTGTTGCAGCAACAATAATCTCATGGCTCATAGTGATGGAACTGGGGATCTTTGGTTATTTCCCCGGGCAGGAAGATCCTGATACTATCCTGAATATTGTCTTTATATTCTTATTCTCTACAGTGATTCTGGCCTCTGCATCATTTATCTGTGCAATTGCCGGAGATATAGAAGAGCGAAGAGACTGATCATCAGCCAGGGCGGACAATCAGTAATGTCTAGTTGTCAAAGCTGCTGACAGGCCGGGCAATGCTGTAAATTTTATTGTCTTTATTTATTGCCGGAGAGACTAAAATTGTAACTATTATCCCGTCTGCCGGAGAGCGGTATTCTTCAAGGAGATTACCGAAATAATCGGTAACATATGCTATAAGCGACCCCTTTGTTACATACTCCCCCCTCTTTACAAAAGAGTACAGGATCCCGCTGCTTTTACTGGTTACGCTTATTTCATCAAGGAGATATACCTGGTTCTCATGCCAGGCAGCTTCTCCCGGGAGCATCCCGACAGCCCTCATGACATTTTTCAGCCCCTTTTTGGCAAAGAGAACTTTTTCAGGTTCAACCATGCCCATATCACTCCATTCCAGGGTGATTGTCGGAATACCGTGCCTGATTGCAATCATATCGGAATAAGCGACCGCGGGACTTCCATCATCAGGGGGGTATTTATATGGGATCAGGTATTTGTTTCCGATGGTTTTTGCCAGCATATATGATCCCTTGCACAGCTCTTTATCGGGACATCCGTAATAATAATACACGAAATCCAGAACCTGCTCGTTATATTCACCGCCGTGAGTATCAATAAAATAATCGCTGCCTATGATCAGCTCATTTGCCAATACCCAGGCAATACGCTCGGTTATGGTTCCATCCTCTTTCCCGGGAAATATCCTGTTCAGGTTCTTGTCGTCAGGATTTAAATATATTGACCTGCGGCTGAAGGAAGGCACATTTGCAATATGAACAAGTACAAGCGTTCCCGAAAGTTCCTCCGGGTCAATTTCCTTTGCCAGTTGCTGAAGAACGATCACAGGCACAAATTCTGTCCCGTGAACGCCGGCAAAGACAGTTAACACCGGCCCTGGCTTTTTGCCGTTGATGATGGTTATGGGAATGATAGTACCCTTGTCGATGGCATCTTCAACAATAAGCATTCCCGATGCCTTTTCACCCGGTTGCGCCACAACTGACCTTATTGAAAAGGGTTTGTTCATCTGGGCGTTCAGCGAAATGACACCTGCAGTACAGACAAAAACAAGCATAGCAAATCTCCGGATCAGACTATTGCTACAGGAATTAATTTCTTCTCTTAAAACAAGCAATAATTTCATGATGCTTTATATTTGATTCAATGCAAGTTACGATTCAATGTCTGCGTTGTCAAGTTTTTTTCTGCCGGCCCTGGCATAAGAGGTAAAATGATCTGTGCAGGAGAGAGCTGATGTCACTGGAGAAATGGAGCCTGTTGTTTCAGGCTCTTCATTCTCCCATAGGAAAAAAAACGCAACGGCACATTCCGTCAACTATGTCAAGGGATTTAATACCGGAGATTTTGTTCTATTACAATACTTTAAAGTAATCAAATTGAACAAGAAGGCTTCCTGTACCTTCATCTACACCGGCAAATAAGCCCACTTGTATTGGTATTGAAGTATTTCCCTGTGTTGTACCGATGGTAGTCCAGTTACTATTGTCCTGAGTTTTGAAATATCCGGTATAATTGTCACCTGTTTTTTTAATTCGTAAATAAATATCACTGGTGCCATCATAGGAACTATAACCAGGAACAGGACTTATGATGTCATCACATTTTGTCTGAAATTCGAGGCGACCAGTATTGTCTCCATGCATCCAAAGCTTTATCAGGATCCAATCATCATTGTCAGGGAACTTTACAATAATCCCGGCAATATCGGAGGCATTATTCCCCCACTCACAATACATCCTGGTTGAAACATCAAAGTCTTCATCATTATCAAGCGTCTGGAAGAGTCTTGAGCTCTCATCTGTACAGAAAATATTTCCTTTAATATCATCATTAAATGAGATCCAACCCTGCCTTGTTTGACCAATATCCCAGCCGCCTGGTTTAAATGCCCAATTCCAAAGAGGGTTTAAAGATGTACCGTTAAATTCATCAGAAAACGGTGTCGGTGTATCATTGGCTTTTTTGCAGCTGCATAAAACCAGAGTCAGTGTAATAAAAATGGTCGTGAGTAATTTCATCATGGTAGAGATTATGGTTATTCCCCCGGGTTAATTACTTACAATATACACCATTTATAATATCTGGCAATTACATTTTAAGTACTGAAATTATTCCACCATTTCTTATGACATTATCTTGAGAATATACCTGATAAGCACATCTTTGAAAACATTAATCGGGTAATGGAAAAAACTGAGGAGTTCATGGAGGATTGCAATACTATCCAACTTCATGGTAGCCTGGGAGATCTCAGCCCTATTGAATTTATGAAAGTGAAAATAATCAGTGATAATGCCCAATTTAGCTTCCCGGGAGAAAGGGGGTACTCTCACCACTTAAAGTGCCAAATGCTCTGAATTAATACAACCTCAATCGCAGTGCAATCCTTAAATAAAATTTGAAAGAATATATTGCAACCGGATAAAACAAAAGAGAGCCAGCATAGCACCAACTCCCTCATTTTCACCGTGGGGCGTACTGGAATTCCGCCAAAGGGCGGACACGCGAACCAGTGACCTCTTACGTCATCTGACGGATCCGCCGGTGGGCGGACAGGCTAAACCAACTGAGCTAAAGAGAATTAACTATTGATTTTACAAACTGTCTGCCACGCGCTGATTTAAGCTGCTTCTCCCTGGCCATAGCCTCGCTTTTTGTAAGAAAAGGTTCAAGATGGATAAGCATCCAGGGCTGATATCTGGCAGTCCATCCTTGATTATTAGGATTGTTATGATGATCAACCCTTGCTTCTGGGTTGGAAGTAAAACCGATGTAGATCTTATCATACTCTTTAGAGTATAATGCATAAACAAAAAACATGACGGATAATTTATTGCAGCGAAAAAGTTGTGGGGCGTACTGGAATCGAACCAGTGACCTCTTGCCTGTCAAGCAAGCGCTCTAAACCAACTGAGCTAACGTCCCATATTCAAGGCAAGCATTTTTTTTGATGAGCTTGCCTGTCATCCGCCAGTTGGCGCATCCGCCGGTGGGCGGACAGGCTAAACCAACTGAGCTAACGTCCCGGACGGGGGCAAAGATAAGTATTTTTTGAATTTCTTACTCGATCATCACCGGAGTGTTGAACGTGAACAGAAATGAAGATCCCTTCCCCTGTATTGATTCAACCCATATGCGTCCTTTCATGAGCTCTGTGAGACGCTTGCAAATGGCAAGCCCCAGCCCTGCCCCCTGGACCTTCGGCACATCCTCATTCCAGTATTGAACGAACGGCTGGAAGATGTCATCAAGCCTGTCGGACCGTATCCCCTGCCCGGTATCACTGACGAAGTAAGTTATGGTGTACCTGTTCTCACTGCGTGATATGCGGTATCCGTATTTTATCTCCCCCTCGTCGGTGAACTTGATGGCATTGCTTACAAGATTGCTCAGTATCTGGCTCAGCCTGAGCTCGTCTATGTACTGGAACACAGCCTTTTTCGTTGTGTCGGTTACAGGAATAAGGACGAGGTTCCTCTTCCCTGCCGCATCAAGCTCATAGTTAAGGGAAGAGGCCATGGAGGATACAAAATTGTTAATGTCGACATTGGTGTATTTGATCTCCATGCTGTTGCTCTCTATCCGTGACATGTCTATCATGTCATTGATAAGCCTCAGCAGTCTCTGCGAGTTGATCTCTATCAGCCTGACCATCTCCGCCTTCTCCTCATCGTTGGTGTCCATCGAGGTGAGGATATTCAGGAAGCCGAGCATTGCATTGAGAGGTGTACGTATCTCGTGGCTGAAGTTGGCAAGGAATGTTGTCTTGAGCCGGTCAGACTCCTCGGCCTGGCGGCGGGCAGCGATCAGGTCATCCATGATCTTCTGCGTCTCGGTGATATCCTGGCAGGTGCCGTAACGGTAAGCCTGCCTGCCGTTATCGTCATACTTAATGTTGGAGTTGACGGCTACGGCCTTTACCCTGCCCTGCGGCGTTATTATGCGGTACGATAGAGAGAACGACTCCTTCTTCTTCTCTATGGCATCTTCTATGGCTGAGATCAGGTATGACCTGTCTTCAGGATGAGTGAAGGCAATATTTTCCTGGAAGGTGAAAGAGAGATCACGTGTTTCGTCGTAGAAGATCCTCGATATTTCTTCCGAACCGATGTATTTGTTTGTCTCGGGACGGAATTCCCACCATCCGAAGTGGCCTATGCGCTGGGCCTCACGGAGACGCTCCTCATTCAGTTCAAGGGCCCGCCGGATGCTGTATTCTTCTGTCACGTCGCTTATCAGGCTCACATGAAATTTTTCCGAGTAGCTGGTCTGTACCCTGATGATGATGATTCTGCCGTCCTTGCATCTGGCAGGTCTTATGACCGACCCCTCCGCTTTACCGCTGCTGAGAAGCTCATCTTCTTCCGATTCAGTTGAGATATCGAGCGGTGTCATCTTCTGCAGCTCCTCGTTGGTGTAGCCAAAAAGCCCGCAGGCAGCTTTGTTTACCTTGATGAACCTGTTGGTGGCGTTGTCAATCAGCATGATTGCATAGCCTGCCTTATCAAATACCTCCTTATACCTGTTGAATGTAATACGGGCGAATAGACGCTTTATGAAACCTCCTGATGAGAGACTTGTCACTTTACCTTAAAGTTAGGTTGCTTTGCAGCGGTAAAAATAAACCTTTTTCCCGATTTGTCCATTACAGTGTTCCAATACAGTAAAACCTGCGTGAGACGGTCACCCCCCTGTCGTCCACGGCAGTGATGACATGTTCACCCTCCCCTGCCCGGATCTCTGTCTGGTGCACAAACCTCGTCGTGCCGATGTACCTGTTGTCAAGATGCCAGTAAACCGTTGCATCCCTTCTCCTGTGGGCGATCTCAGGGAGCATCGACATGAGCTGTCCCTGCAGGCTTCGCGGTATGAAAATGCGTGCATCCTTCGGGGGATATATGAATTCCATGGAGGGCACCTGCATATCATCGGCACATCCGGTGAGGAGAGGCGGGAGGGTGTGATATGACGGGTTGTGCATGCGGTAGTAATACTCCATTGCCGGAGGCAGGACAAACCACGACGTGGCAGTCATCTCATCAGGTGTTGAGCAAGAGCTGTTGACCCTGAATTTACCTGTCTTATCGAGGTTGATTATTTGATGGTACGGACAGGCATCGCTGCGCAGCCCCGTCTCAGGTATCCACTCCTCTCTTCTTTCTGTACAGTCGGGCCCTGCCCTGTAACCGCTGGCGGCACATACCCCGGCCAGGGTCATCCCCTCCTCCGGGCGGGTGAACCACTCCTGTGTGCCGGGTTGCAGCAGCCTGATGATATCGAACAGCAGGGGAGCCGCTGACGAGATGCCTGACAGACCAGGCCTGCCCTCCCCGTCGGCATTGCCTGCCCACACCCCCGCCACATGAGTAGGGGTAGTGCCGACAGCCCAGGCATCACGGAACCCGAAGCTTGTTCCCGTCTTCCATGCCACCTCGGGAGCGTTGCCGAAGTATTGCCATCCCGTCTCGGTATCCGGCCTGTTGACCCTTTTCAGGGCTTCATATGTCAGCCATACTGCCGGTGCCGACAATGGGGGTGAAGGATCGTTTGTTGCACGTGCAGTGTCACCTTTATGTATCAAGGGCATATGCCACTGCCCGGGGTAGTATTCTATACCGGCGTTGGTCTCATTCAGCACCCTGGCCATGGAGGCATATGCGCCTGTCAGCTCACCCAGGGTGGCTTCACCGCCGCCGAGGATGAGGGAGAGGCCGTAGTGCGTGGCAGGTTTGTTGAAGGTGGTGAATCCCATGCGGTGCAGCAGGTCGAGGAAGCGTTCCTCCTCCAGCATCTGCAGCATGCGTACGGCGGGTATGTTAAGTGAGCGGGCCAGCGCGTCCCCGGCAGGCACGGCGCCGCTGTAGGTGAAGTCGAAGTTCTCGGGGCGGAAGCCCTGGAAGCGGGTGGGTATGTCGGGTATGAGGGCGTTGGGCAGCATCCTGCCCGAGGAGAGCAGCGCCGCGTAGAGGAACGGCTTCATGATGCTGCCTGTGCTGCGCGGCGCCGTGATCATATCCACCCCGCGCCCGTGCCTGCCGGTAGTGTCAGGGAGGGTGCTGTTACCCACGTAGGCAACGACGTTGCCCGTGGATACCTCTACCACCATGGCGGCGGAGTTAAAGATGAGGTTGCCATCGAGCGATGCCTGGTGCCTGTTGACCAGAGCCGACACCTCTCTCTGCAACCGGGCGTCGATGGTGGTCCTGACCCTGCTGCCGGGGCTCTCCTGCCAGATACGTTCGGTGAGATGAGGCGAGAGCGCAGGCATGGGCATGGCCGCCCCGGGGAGAGGCTCGCCCATAGCCAGCGAGCAGGAGAGGCTGTCAATGACACCCCGCTCTGCCAGCGAGAGGAGGAGCCTGTCTCTCTTATCCCGCAGCCTCGCTGAGTTACGTCCGGGATAGATGAGCGAGGGGGCGTTTGGAAGCACCGCCAGCGTCGCCGCCTCGGCCCAGGTCATATCCTCTGTGCCCCGTCCTGTATATCTCCATGCTGCTGCCTCAATACCTACAGTATTACCTCCGAAGGGAGCGTTGGCGGCATAGAGGATCAGGATGGCTCTCTTGGAACGAAACAGCTCAAGCTTGAGGGCCGAGAGCATCTCTACCATCTTACCTGCATATGTCCTTTGGGGGTTGCCCCGCGCCAGCCGCGCCACCTGCATCGTTATGGTGCTGCCGCCACGCACCGTCTCCCCGGCCCTGATGTTGTCGGTGAGAGCCTTGAAGACAGCGACAGGATTGACACCCGGGTGCCAGCGGAAGTACCTGTCTTCATAGTTGACCAGGCAGGTGACATATTTATCCGGCAGGCCGGAGGGAGGAGGGAAGCGCCACTGCCCGTCATCCGCCACACGTGCACCGAGGAGGGTGCCGTCGGAAGCCTCAACGACAGTGGAGAGGGGGCTGTGAAAGGATGGCATCGGCGCCGCAAGCACACATATGATAAGTGCCGCCGCCATGCCGATGACTATCCTGTGCCACAGCTTTAACTGTTTGCGTCGAATGTTACCCCGGCGTACCGGGCGTGTTACCGGGCCATCCCTGTTCACCTGCCGGTGGAGAAATGTTTTCTGCCTCACCTGCCTGCGGTGACAACCACCTCGCGTCCCGGCCTGCGTGCCGCGACACTCTCATCATACATGGCCTCGCAGACGACGGCAGGCATGCTGTAGGTACCGCGGTAGGATGCGGTCAGGATGATGAAGAACTTCCTGGTCTCTCCCGGCTTAAGGCTGAAGTAGGTATATACCCTGTCATCACGGAAGTCGCGGTAATCATAGCCGCTCTCCTTAAGCTGCAGGCCGGCCTCGAAGAGACGGGTGTTCTGTATCTCCCATCCCGACGGCACCATCTGCGTGAGAGCCAGGTTATTCACCTGCCTGAAGGTGGTGTTGGTGACAGCCACGGTCATGATGAAGCTGTTACCCTGTTCAAGGGTAGATATGTCGACGGGATTGAGCTCTATGTCGGTGTAGCTGACAGTCATGGAGAGATTGTTCTCCTTTACCGTCATGTCGGCTGAAGCCGGCACTCCCTGCTCCGTGAAGGTGACGAACAGCGGCTTTTCGCTCTCGTTCTCAATAAGAAGACTGTTGGTGGCCTCAGGGGTGAAGGTTTTAAGTATAGCCCCCTCGGTGGCAGTGATCTTCTCCTTCTTTCCGTTTAACTCCATCGTGATCTTCACCGGCTTACTGTTGTCACCCTTTATCTTACGGCTGTAGTTCATATACGCGAAGAGGCCCCATGCCGTGGTCTGGGTACTGAACCAGCTGTCCTGGCTCAGCTGTCCGGCAACCTCTTTCAGCAGCTCAAGCGCTTCTGTGTTGTTTCCCATGGTGGTGAGGGTATAGAGTATTATCGACTGGTCCCTGAGGGTGCTTCCGTAGTAATAGTACCTGTAGTCTTCCTCTGTCTTCAGGTTCCTGACATCAATAAGTCCCTGAGCCACCTCTGTCCTGCCTGTTATCGAGTAGGCGGCGGCGAGGAACCAGCGGGCCAGTGACGGCAGGTCGGTTATCTCGCGCATACGGTTCATGGCGCCCTTGTCGGCGGAGCCGGCGAGAGCCAGGGTAAAGAGCCTGTAGGCCTGGTCATTGGCAGTATATCGGTACTGCGGCTGGTATCTCCAGGCTGATGCCTGTGACCGCTGGTAGGCACTCCACTTGTTTATAAAGCCTGCCGGGATGGCATACCCCGCTTTCTGTGCCTCGATGACGAAGTGGCCGGCGTAAGATGTCACCCAGTCGTCAGGATATGTCCTGCCGGGCCACAGCGTGAGCGCCCCGGAAGAGAGTTGCCGCGAGGCGATGCCGCGCAGGGCCTCCTGGACGTTATTGCGCACACCGGCAGGATCAGGCAGACCCGATCCGAACAGTTCAGGCAGGTATATCTGCGGGAAAGCGGCGGAGGTTATCTGTTCGGTGCAGCCGTGAGGGAAGGAGGTGAGGTAACCCAGCCGGCGGCTAAGGTTAACCGATGGCAGCGAGAATACCTCGACGGATGCGGATGAGGTGCCGGCAATGCCGAAAGGCATGAAGGTTCTCAGGAATTTCTCCCCGGGGTTGATCATGCTTGTCTCTGCCCTCCTGTCGGGAGGGTTGGGCGAACGCACAGGCACGGTAAGGGAATACGAAGCTTTCTCACCGCCACCCTCGGCCGTCACCTTTATCTCGGCTGTGCCGGGCTGACCGGCAGTATTAAAGGCCAGCTCCAGGTCCTTGTCGCCGGGCTCATTGAAATGCACGCTGCCCGACGGCTCGGTGAAGGTTATCATCTCATTGGCGGTGGCGGAGACGTTTACATCTGTTATGCCCTTCTCCTGGGCAAAGACAGTCACCGGAAGAGCCACCCTGTCCCCGGGCGACAGTACCCTGGGCGCTGTCGCCAGTATCATCAGCGGGTCAGACACCGTCACGCTCTTCTCTGCAGAGCCGAAGGTATTACCCTTGCCTGCCGCCGTCACCATGACCCTCACCGAGCCGGTGTACTGCGGCAGCCTGATGACATGTTTGCCGGTCTTGCCCGGGGCAAGGGTGAAGGGACCGATGAATCTCACCACCGGCTCAAAACGGCGTGCCCTGTTCCTGCTCTGGTCGACGGCGGCTTCCGAGCCTCCCACTGCAAAGGCACGACCCAGCTTACCGCCGAAGGCGCCAAAGACGATATCGTAAAGATCCCATGTCCTGACACCGAGGGCATGCTTCACAAAATACCACTTCCACGGATCGGGGGTCCTGAACCCGGTCAGGTCAAGGAGCCCTTCGTCGACCACGGCCAGGGTGTAGGTCATCTCCTGCCTGTTCTTCTCTTCGATATTTATCTCTACCTCCTGCTGTGACCTTATCTTGTCGGGCATGGTTATGACAGGGACGAGCTTTGACGACGGGTCTTCGACCATCACGGGGATGACCCCGTATAACCTTACAGGTGCGTCATTGACCGACTGCGAGTGGGGCTGAAGCATGGTGACATAGAGGTAAGCGTTGGGTGCCATGGCTTTTGTTGCGGTGATCTTCACCTCGCTGTTGCCGGCCTGGGTCTTCACCTCTTTTATATCAAGGAGGCCGTAGCTGTTTTCAATGGTGATGATGGCGCGGCCGTTCTCCGGTGCCGGGAAGGTGAGGCTTATGTCATCGCCCACACTGTATTTGTCCTTATCGGTATTAAGCTGCAGCAGGCTGGCACCGTCGTTGCCGCCGGGCTTCATCCCGTAATCCCAGGGCCAGTCGACGAGGACTATCATGCCTGTTGAATGTCCTGACGGCAGGGTGGCCCTCACGAGGTAACGGCCCCACCTCTCCTTGTTTATGCTGAACGAGACCTTTCCTTCTCCTCCCGTGGTGGTTATCTTCTCTGAGAATATGTTGCTGTTTCGTCCGCGTGATATGTATGACCCCAGGTACTCGTCGTCAGACTCCCACCACCAGCGGTAGTCGAGCTTATATACGTTTATCTCCACCTCGCTGCGCACCGGCCTGCCGTTCTTGTCAAGGGTGACCACACGCACTTCGTTAGGGCGGTCGGTAAAGAGTATGCGGCCTGTGGCTCCCAGGGCAGGGATATTCATTCCCACAAAGGCCGGGTATGGGGCATAGGGAAGGATGGTCTGTGTGATGCTGGCATCACCACCCTTCTCAAACACGCGTGTCGTGAAGATGGCGTTGAGCATACCGGGGGCCCGGAGGTCGGCATCCGGGGTGAATGACACCGTGGCCTCTCCCGAGCTGTTGATGCTGCCGTCAAAGATGGTCTGGCTCTCAAACCAGAACTGTGCGGCAGGGTCGTCAAAGTTGTACTGGCCGTATTTGTCGAAGGTGGTCTTCACAGGCTTAAGGAGCAGGTCAACGGTCGACTTCATGTCGCGTGCCGTGGTGCCGTTCAGCCAGGTGACCTTGAGATTCCCCCTGAGGGTGGTGTTGGCACCACCGCCCACGGCCTCGGGGAAGTCGAGCTTCATCTTCAGCCTGTTGGGCTTGACGGTCTCCACCTTGATGATCCTGGTGAAGGTGGCGGCGCCGATGCGCACCTGTGCCCGGTAGTTACCCGTCCCGGCATCATCGGAAGTGACGGATGTAAAGGCCAGGAACCCCTTGTCATTCAGCGTGGTGACCTGGTCATCTATCCTCTGGCCTTTATTGTTGTAAAGCTCATAGTGCACGGGGTGCCCTGCCGGCAATCCTGTTCCGGCATCGCGTACTATCACACCTACATAGATTGTGTCACCGGGACGTCTCACATCGCGTTCGGTGAACAGGAAGGCCCTGATACCATCCTGCGGGGTCTCTCCTGACACATCGAAGGAACTCATTGACAGAGCATTGCCATCAAGGAGAGAGAGGTAGTTACGATTCTTGTCCTTACGCGCTATGACAAGGAAGGGTTTTCTCGGGCAGGGGATAGCAGCTACGCCCGCCTTATCCGTTGTGACGGTACCCAT
The DNA here is from genome assembly GCA_003250475.1 of Bacteroidota bacterium. Classification (GTDB taxonomy): domain Bacteria; phylum Bacteroidota; class Bacteroidia; order Bacteroidales; family VadinHA17; genus SR-FBR-E99. The sequence continues at coordinate 40,605 of QKGI01000043.1, forward strand.
AAGCTGCATCTGGTAGTCATATATCTCAGCCGAGGCTCCCTCAACGGGATCGGCAGTGCGCAGGTCCCTGATAAAGACACGCAGGTTATTGTCACTGCCACTCTTGGCAATGATGCCAAGATCAGAGGCAAGGATATTGCTGATGAGCTTTTTCTCAGGACTGTAGTAGGCATCGCTGCAGGGGTTACCGCTTTCGCGCCAGTTGTAGGCATATTCGTAGAAGAGTCCGTCTTCGGAGAGGGAGTAGTAGTCATCCGATCCCTCCCACCTGCGGTCGAGATCGGCGAGATCGAGCATCTCCTCATATTTTGATTCCTTGCGTTCGCTGCTGCACGGGTAGAGCGAGTAGGAAGGTCTCATGCCCAGCTCCACACGGTAGAGAATGCCCTGTTCCGGCTCGATATAGTTAGCCAGGTCGATGGTAAACAGGTTGTAGTTGTTAGGGTCAAAGCCGGCTCCGCCGGTAAGATCTACACGGCCACGATAGACCGGGCGTCCGAACTGCCTGATGCTGCCGTACCTGTTAGCTTCGCCCATGCTGTTCTGCTGCAGGAAATAGGGAAGGTTGTTTTCAAAGATCTTGATGATGGTGAGATCCACTGCACTGAGGTTGGCGGCCATGAAAGGATAGATCAGGTTACCTGATGAGGGCATGATGACACCCCTGCCTGCCTGCCTGATTCCCGGTTCGACGGGGGTGAAGTTGATGCTTCTGATGACCGGCTCGCCCAGCCTCTCGCCGCGGATGTTCCTGAGAGCGCCGTCGACAGTGACTTCAATGGCTCCCACAACACGGTCGCCGGGAATGACAAGCAGCCTGTTACCGTCGGCACTCACCGACAGCGGGTGGACAGGGTTCGTTGTCACCATCCCGTCCAGCTCATTGCCGGCGTCGAGCAGGTCGGAGAACCATATCTCGATGCTCTTGCTGTCACCGGCATTGATCTTCATATCGGTGACGGAGAAGACACCGGCGGCGGGTATGGCAACGGCCAGTTCACCTTTTACACGGGCACCGTAGGGTGTGCCGTTCCAGCTGACGGTGACAGTGTTCTCCTCCCTGGAGCGTTGAATCTTATTGATGGTGAAGGTGTGGACATTGTTGCTTGCATGATCCCAGGTGATCTTTTCATCACGCCTGCCGGCGCGGGCAGTGAGGTATTTCTCCACCTCAGCCTTATCCACATGGTCGGAGGTCACTATGGTACCCGTCAGCGTATAGGTGTTCCCGTCAGGGAGATCGACAGTGACGGGATTGAGGCTGACGGTGAAACTCTTTTCTACGGTGCGGAACAAGAGGGGAAAGAAACGGAACCGCTCCTCCACATCTCCCAGCCTGCCCAGGTCAAGAGTCCCCTGGTACGAGGTGGAAGGCTCAAGCAGCTTTGCCGGCTTGAACACCAGGGTTATATCATCGGCCCACTCGGCAGTACCCTTCAGTGCGGGACTGAATGAGAAGAGGCCCTGTGTGCGGCTGCGGTCGATAGTGGCAGCAAACTCAGGAGTGAAGACCACCTGCACCGTACCCGTGGCAGGGATGATGCCGCTGGTATAGGCGGAGATGAATTTACTGAAGCCCTTGTCGATGACAGTGACGGCGGGAGAGACAGCAACAGGAGCGCTCTTTTTCTCCGCCTGTCCGCAGGAGATTACGATAACGGCAATAAGAGCCGCGGGGATAAGAAGACGACGGTTCATAATATAGGTTTTACAGGTTGTTCAGACAGTAGTGATCTCTGCTCTCAGCTTCGCCACATAATCACGTATCTCATTCAGCGCTCCCACAGTCACGGTCATCTCGGTACCGGTGGTGGTGATGACCTGCCGGAGGGTGTCAATACTGACATCTCCCGGCTGATAATAAATCTCAAATGTATCAAACCAGCGATTGAGATACTTCAGTTTCTTTGTATAAAAGACTACCATCGGGTCATCGTAGTAGTTCTTCATGAAGCTGAGAAGGGATATCAGCGAATACTTCTGTTCAGCTATCCTGCCTGACACCTCAGGATCAGGATTGGCAGGGTCATATGCCAGTTGTGTGGCCAGGTACATGGCCTCTACCCACCCTCCCATAAGCATCAGCCCCAGGGTACCCTCACTTCCTTCGAGACGCAGGTGCTCATCTATCTTTCCGTAGGCTTCGTTCATCAGCTCTGTCACGGAGTCAGCGTTACTGATCTCTGCATCGAAGTTCCTAATTACGTCTGACAGGTATCCGTCAGGTATATTGAGCCTTTCGCTGAGCGACTGTATGGCGGTGAAGTATTCAAGGGTCTGCCTGCTCACCCCGAAGAGCTTCATGTAACCCATATCGACGCCATAGACACCCAGGTTCATTGCCGCCTTATAGCTGCTCATATACAGATCACGGTTCGCGGCCGGCAGTATGATCGAATCGTTATACCTGACGCCGAGCCGGTCAAAGATATTACAGGCCTCCACGGGTGTCGGCAGGCCGTAGTAGATATCTCGGATATTGCTTATGTCAGGACTCTTTTCAGATTGATAGGTTGAAAAGACCGGCTCCGGTATTTTAGACCCCCTGTTTCCCTTATTACATGATGTGATGACGAGGGTCATCGCACATAATGCAACAGCAACAGGAAATAAAGGTCTCATCGTTCGTTTAAATTTTCACCAAGGTAAGAAAAAGAAATTTAGTCTTTATCATAGGACAATACGGCCCCCCAGGCTTTTAGAGATTTTTTTCTGCAGGGAGGTGAATGTCTTATACTGCTCCTGCAGCGAGGAGATCTTATCATCGTCACCGGCAGCCTCTGTCATCGCCCGGCGTAGCTCTTTCTGTATCAGCTTTATCTTGTCGCTCTTAAATTTCAGCACCGAATCGGGCACGATCTCTTTAAGCTTCATATCTTCTGTCTCGACATAGGTGCCGTGGGAGCTCCATATGCGGCTGAGGGTGTACTGTTCGGTCAGCATATCGACGGCCATGGCGCTGATGACCGGGTCGGGATGGTGGACGAAGTGCCTGTCTTCCACTACCAGTCCCTGCTGCACGTTGAAATCTATCTCATCGAATATCCTGGCGAAGGCCGGGTCTTCGAAGGTAAGCTGATCCTCTTTTATCTCCGAGATGATATAGTCTGCCACGGTGGTTATTATCTCCCTGCCTGTCTCCTCGTCTGTCTGGCGCTTCAGCACCACGGATCCGTACCGTATCAGCAGCCGCAGCAGCTCCTTCTCCGAATAGTAAGATGTCTCTTCGGTCTTCTTCTGCTTTGGCGCCGGCACCTGTGGTGAGACCAGGGTATCCTGCACGGGCCAGGCGTTACGGTCACGGAACGTCTGTTGTCTGCGCAGTTTCATCACCTCATCGAGGACTACCTCTTCCGGCATACCCAGCTGCGTGCTGCACTCCTTGACATAGATGGTACGTGATATCTGGTCGGGTATGACGGCTATCGAGCGTACTACCTCGCGTACCAGGTTGGCACGCCTGACGGGGTCGTTCTGTGCTTCGTCGAGCAGCAGCCTGGTCTTGAACCTGATGAAGTCGGTCTCGTTATCTCTGAGGTAGCTTTTGAACTCCTCATCCGACACCTTCTTAGAGTAGGAGTCGGGGTCTTCGCCGTCAGGCAGCATTACTATGCGTACGTTCATGCCCTCCTCGAGAACCATGTCGGTGCCCCGCACGGAGGCCTTGACGCCTGCCGGGTCACCGTCATAGAGCATGGTTATGTTGGGGGTGAAGCGCTTGATGAGACGTATCTGTTCCTGTGTCAGGGCCGTGCCGGAGGAGGCCACGACATTCTCCACACCCGACTCATGCATCGAGAGCACGTCGGTATAACCCTCGACGAGATAGCAGCGGTCTTCACGTGTTATCGCCTGCCGGGCCTGGAAGATGCCGTAGACGATACGGCTCTTGTGATATATCTCTGTCTCGGGGGTGTTGACATACTTGGCCGACCTGGGGTCGCTCTTTATGATACGGCCGCCGAAGCCCAGCACCTGCCCTGAGAGGGAGTGGATGGGGAACATGATGCGGCCGGCGAAACGGTCGAAGAGGTATCCCTCACGGTCTATCGTCAGCCCGCTCATGACCAGGAAGTCATTCTTATAGCCTGCAGCTACCGCTCTCTGTGTGAAGTCGTCACGCTTCTCGTTGCTGTAACCCACCTCGAACTTACGGAGCACGGCATCGCCGAAGCCTCTCTCGCGGAAGTAAGAGAGGCCCAGTGCCATCCCCTCATGGCCATGGAACAGGTTTTCCGAGAACAGGCGCGCGGCATACTGGGTGACGACGAGCATGCTCTCGCGTTCGTTCTGTTTCTGTATCTCCTCGGCGGTGACCTCCTTCTCCTCTATCTCGATATGATACTTCTTCGCCAGCCATCGCAACGCCTCGGGATAGGAGAGGTGTTCATGCTCCATGATGAAGTTGACGGCATTGCCACCCTTGCCGCAGCCGAAGCACTTGAAGATGCCCTTGGCAGGCGAGACGGTGAATGAGGGTGTCTTCTCGTTATGGAACGGACACAGACCCAGCAGGTTGACCCCCCTTTTCTTCAGGGAGACGAACTCCTGCACCACGTCGGTGATCTGCGCGGCATCGAAGATTTTTTCTATGGTGGAATGGTCAATCACGGGGGATAAAGTTACGTATTATTAGTCTGAAGTCTGAAGGT
>QKGI01000153.1 GCA_003250475.1 Bacteroidota bacterium
TCAACACTGGGGAAATTCAGACCTCAAGTTATCAAATTTATGGTTTAAATCTCGATGCCTTGTAATTGCAGCTTCTATCATTCTTGGGGGCAAAGACACAATATGCTTAGAAAGAGAATGAATAAGAAATACCCAAACCTCCTAAATAGCCATATTTAGAAAAGACATCCTCCCATAGAAGGGTATTAAGTTTTTCATTCAGCTCAGGAGCCTCGTCTTCGTCGATAGTTAAACCGGAATGCGTATATATATGTTTGAATGCAGATAACTCGATCTTAAGTACATGCCGTTTCTTCTCTCCAAGCAGAAACTTTCTTCCTGCCCGTACGCCTGCAGCTATCATACTCAGGGATAATTCAACATCCTTCTGTGTAAGGTCATATATATCCCAAAAGAAAATATCAGTACCAACAACAGATTCAATAAGATCACCGGAAGTACTGGATGATGTTAAATAATCGAAACGAACTTCTGGACCAGCATACCACAACTGATTTTCCCCCAACTTTATATATGGATTTATTCCATTCATCCACCCAAATTGAAATGCAGGCTCAAGAATATCAATATAAATTTCGTCAACACCTAAAGCACCTATAGAAAAAAGAACTGCATTGGAATATGGAGGTGCTAATATTCCTGTTCGATATGCAATACCTAATCTATTTGACTCAATGGAAACACCCGCGTAATACTGATATGGAAAATCTGTTCCAACCATAAAGTTTGCTTCTTGAGCTTTAGCTGTAAACAAACAATTTATAAGAAATATAAATAATACCGTTCTTATCATAATAATTCAAAACGAAAATTCTGATTGGTCATAGGAGAATTGCTTCATTTAGAATATTTTTAATTATATGACCAGGCAACTTCCTCTTCTTTAGCTCTTTTTTACACTGGATAAGGATATCCGATCGGATACCCATTACAAGGAGGTCTTTTCTGATATTTGTTTTCAGGGGCAGCTTTTGTTTGGGAGCAAGGTTTAATGAAGTTATGACAAGTACATCAAAGTCACTGTCATCCAGAACGTCTCTTCGTGCGCGAGAACCAAATAATAAGACTTCTGCATCAGGCAGATACCTACATGCTGTAACTTTAATAAGATCTGTTATCTCACGATCCGTGTCCATCTAGTACAAAGATATCAAATTAGTAACCAACCGAAAAATCAAGCTCTTGTCTTTACTTTAATAAAAATGGTGTCAGTTTCGGGGCCAGTATTTCCGCCATATAGGTATAAAACCATAAAATCTTTTACATTTAAGTAGCTACAAAACTAATTGGTACAAACAGATACAAATCTGTGTAAACCAGTGTGAATGCCAATCTTTACCTGTTAATCAGGGGCTCCTAGGTTCAAGTCCTAGCTGGGGAGCAGAGAGCCGGTCAGATGACCGGCTTTTTTGTTTTTGAATGGGCTTGAAAGCCTGCCCTGCAGTCTGACCCTTCCCTAAAATTGCCCACCGGGCAATTTATTAACGGTCAGGTCGGTTCAAGTCCTAGCTGGGGAGCAGAGAGCCGGTCAGATGACCGGCTTTTTTGTTTTTGAATGGACTTGAAAGCCTGCCCTGCAGTCTGACCCTTCCCTAAAATTGCCCACCGGGCAATTTATTAACCAGCCTCTTCTGCAATCTGGCTCCTCATTAAAATGATCCACAGGATCATTTCTTTACGTTCGGCCCCAGTTCAAGTCTTAGCCGGGGAGATGGAAGCCGTTCGATGACCGGCTTTTTATTTGTCTAACAACCTGATCAAGCCTCTGCAGCAGGACTGCTTTACCGGGGGATTAATTTTACTTGACTTTGTCATTTTTCGGGCTCAACTTTGTATATGTTGATAGTGAAAAAAAATCAAGCATCATGAAAAAGAAAAATCCAGGCAGCGCGGGACTGATCTACAATTCTGTGCTAATTCTGTTCGTTCTCCTGCTTCTTGTAACATGCAAGAATAAGCAGGTACTGCCAACCCGCGATGAAGCTGAGAAAGCAATCTGGGACATGATTGTAGCTGCTAATGACAAGTGGGCTGCCGGTGACCCGATGGGATTCATGGAAAGTGCAGCACCGGATATCATCTGGAGCGATGACCTTGGTGCCCAGAACAGGATTACCGGTTATGAAAACCTCAAGGCATATCTTGAAACTTTTAAAGGACAAATACCTCCACACCAGCATGAGCTGATTGATCCGATGTTTCAGTTTTTTGATGATATTGTGATTGTATCATACCGCTATCAGGGGATATTCGAAGGAGAAACAGCACCCCCATGGAAGGTGACTTCCGTATACAGGTATGCAGACGGTGATTGGTTGTCAGTACATGAAAACTGGACGGTGGTAAAGCAGTAATAACCGTCTCTCCTGCAGTCTGGCTCCTCACTAAAATGATCCACAGGATCATTTCTTTACGTTCGGCCCCCCGTCCGGCAGTCAAAGTTCCCGCAGAATACGAAGAGATTCCTCTACATGTTTCTCGACACGCGATTGCGAATTGAATGTGTAGACTACCTTACCATCCTGGTTGATGACATAGGTTACCCGTCCCGGAACAAGGCCGAATAAATCGCCAGGCACACCGAATAATTTGCGCACTTTATTCCCCGGATCACTCAGTAAGGTAAACTTCAACCGGTGATGCCGTGCAAACTCCGCGTGACTTTTTACCGACTGGGCACTGATACCAATTATCATGGCATCTGCTTCGGCGAACTGATCAAACTGGTCACGAAACAGGCAGGCCTGCCTGGTGCATCCGGCGCTTTCATCCTTAGGATAAAAATATATTACTAGGTTCTTCTTGCCCAGGACCGAATCAATTGAGAATGATTCACCATACTGGTCCTTTAATGTGAATGAGGGAACGTCACTTCCCACCTCTATCTTTTTCATTTTTACAAATCTTATTTTTTGGGAAACCAGGGAAAAAACGAACTGGTTTTCTGAATGTATTCCCGGTATTGAGGTTTTGTCGCGGTCAGAGATTTTTCTAAAAGGGCCACCCCTGACACCCTTATAATCAGCAAAGTCATTACGACAGAGCCGGTTATCTGCCAGTAACTCCCGGCAGCAAGGCTAAACAGTGCATAGGCCCACCATACTGCCGAATCACCAAAGTAGTTAGGGTGACGCGTATATTTCCAGAAACCTGTATCCAGTACTTTCCCTTTATTAGCCGGGTCACTCTTAAAGCGTGACAACTGGAAATCACCACCTGCTTCAAAGGTAAATCCGATCAGCCAGACAATTACTCCCAGGAAATCGAGCAGATTCAAGTTACCAGGATGGGAGCTCAAACTGATACCCAATAACGGTAAAGAAACAACCATTATCAGAAGTCCCTGTAGCAGGAATGTCTGAAAATAGCTGATCCACCAGTAACGCTCATGGCCATATTTAAGCCTGAATTCCCGGTAACGGAAATCCTCTCCCTTGCCGCTATTTCTTATTGCCAGATGGGTAGCAAGCCTTAGTCCCCAGACTGACACCAACACCAGAATCAGAATTTTCCTGGGATTCAGTTCTCCCGGGAGGAATACGTAAAACGCATTTACCGCAACAAAAGCTATTCCCCAGAAGATGTCTACAATACTCACGTTTTTTATGATGACGCTCCATATCCACAGGAGGGTAACCAGAACCCATATTAGCAGCAAAGCATATATAAACGCAGTAAGCATTAACAGGCTTTTAATTGTCAAACAATATAGAAATGGCAATGGCTCCGTTGCCCGCATGCATGCCGATCACAGGAGATATATCGACCGTGGAAACAGGTTTTAATCCGGTCATCTCAGTCATTTTCTCCTCTGCCTCAAGGGCACCCCCGGGGTTGTGAGCGTGGAGGATTATATAGTTCCATACAGATTTTCCGGTACTTATCTCCTTAATATGCCTGAAGATCTTGTTCAGGCTTGACTCCTGGCTGAAGGTCTTCCCGAACAGGGTTGATTTCCCGTTTTCATCCATCGAAATAACAGGGTTCAGGCCCAGGGTCTTTGCAATTATTCCTGTTGGTTTGGAGACCCTGCCTCCCTTGATCATATATTTCAGATCGCGGACGCTCACAAATATTTTTGATTGAACGATATCTTTTTCGATTGTGTCTAAAATTGATTCCAGGGACTCTCCTGCCTCAATGTTACGTGCTGCTTTCAGAACAAGCAGTCCCAGTGAACCTGACAGGGTTTTTGAATCGATTATGTGGACAGGTTTGTTGAATTCTTTCGAGATACGCTTGCCGGCCTTCACACTGTTTGCGTAAGTTCCGCTGAACTGTCCGGTCAGGTGTATGCCGATGATGGCATCATAATGGGAAGCCAGGTGTGAATATAGATTGGTGAAAGACTGCTCGTTTATCTGGGATGTTTTGGGAAACTCAGGATAAGTTTCAAGCAGATCGTAAAACTGATCGGGTTGAATGGTTAACTTATCCAGGTAATGATTGTCACCGAAATTCAGATTAAGCGGAACAACATGGACCTGGTAATAATCAATCAGTTCCTGTGGCAGATCGCAGGTGGAATCGGTAACGAGAGCGATGTTCCATTTTCGCCTGACAACCGCCTCCTGCTGACGTACCATATCATCTACTTTCTGAAAGGTGATGGTCCCCATATCTTTCAACCGGTGAAAAAGTTCAGCAGGATGATTGGTGTGGACATGGATCCGGCACATGTTTGCCGAACCGGCAACAACTACAGAATCGCCATTATCAACCAGTATTTTTTGAATATCCGACCTTGTGACGTTCACGTTCCTGATAATTGCCTCCGTGCAAAACCGGTATTCAATTTCCTCAGTACTTACCTCCTCGGTATGGACGAGTGAAATTTTCTCCCCGGATTCAAAAACCAGGTTGCGGATGTTCCGGTTTTTAATGAAGTCAATTATTCCCCTGATGAACAACACGAAACCTTTAGCTCCGGCATCGACAAATCCTGATTTCTGCAAGGCTTTCAGTTTGACAGTGGTTTCGGCCAGTGATTTTTCCAGTACTGCAAATGAATCAATGATTACATTTTTAAAATCATGAATGGCTTCCTTTTTTGCTGTCAGAAAGTCAGACCATTCCTTGATGACCGTTAGCATTGTACCCTCAACAGGATTGGAAATGGCTTCGTAGATGTAAGGAATTGACCTCTTGACACTATCTGCAAATTCAGGAAGGGTGATGCTGGTTTTGTTCAGTGTCTCCCTGCTCAGACCGTGTAAAAACTGGGCGAAAATAACACCCGAATTACCCCGGGCACCTGTCATTGCAGCATCAGCGATATTATTTACCGTGGTTTTATACGATCTGTGCGGTTTGATATTGTCGATCACGGAACGGACGGTAGATGCAAGGTTGGTGCCTGTATCATTATCGTTTACCGGGAAGACATTGATCCTGTTTATTTCAACCTGGTTCTGAAGAATTCTGTTCCCACCTGCAATGAATGCGTAGTAAAGAAATTTTCCGTTGATATGTGGTGCTTCTGTTTGGTACATTTCTGATCGGGTAATCTGTTTTACAATCCTAAAACCGCAATAGCCGGCCATGGCGAAAAGTGCTGATCACCGGTCGATATAAGAATTCCTTACGCACCGATATCCTGAGCAGTAAAATGCCATATTTATGGTTCACGGTTTTACTGTTGTAAATATCTCCTGTTTCATACATAAACATCAGTGCAAAGTTATTCTGAATACTGAAACATAAACAATTTCCGGGCACCAAAGTTCAGTTAATGTATTCAGCAACAGAGAATAACTTGCCGGTGTAGATGTAAGCTTTCCCGATATCCGGCCGGGTAAGATTAGATGATAGCCAGCCCTTGAGCCCTCCCTGCTAGCAGGCCACCTCCTTCGAAGCCTTAAATCCTAAAATTCAACATAATTACAATCCCGGGCAATTTAATCACAGATTTTACATGTTTTTGAAACCTGTCTGCTATGCATTGCCTTCCTGTTTTTCAGAACTTGACTACGAATTAAATCAGTTTCTATCTGTATAGTAACCCCAAAAATTTAATCAGATGAAAACTCTTGGCAAATTATTGTTTCTGGTCACCTGTATGGGTGTAATCTCAGGTTGCGCAAAGGATGAAATGCTCCCTGACCAACCTGATGTGATGCTGAAAAAGACTGTAAAAGAAATGGTACAGCCGTGCACTTCCACCAATGTGGCAGAAAAAGCCGAAACGGACTGGCAGAATATTACCCGGGCACTTCAAAATGCCGGCCCTGGTGAAGTTGTTCAGCTTTGTGAAGGTACATACTACCTGCATAAAAGTATTGTCTGCTGGGATTTTGATGGAACACTGAGAGGATCTGGAACCGGAAAAACCATCATCCGGACAGCTCCCGGGATGTTGTTTGATGTCGATGGATGTCCACCTGTAAACTGGTCGTTTGAAGACAACATGGGTTCTTTCTTTATCTCTTTCCCCCATAATTACTTTGAGGGTGAAAGGACTGTCACTGTTGCTGATTTGTCTATTATTATTGATGAACCGACCAACCGTGAAACCGATCAAACTCAAAACAGGAATTCCGTTCATGGCATCATGGTTTATAATATTGATCTGGATAATGATCGTGATAAGCCTGTTAACCTGAATATAGTGTATAGAAATCTGTCACTATTGGGTGAGTATGGTGATGAATACAATTATTACAACTATAGTCTGTTTTCGGGTGTTTCCGGCTATGGTTATTCCAATGGCGTATTCGAGGCAAAAAATGTATTTGTTGAAAATGCCAGCGGATGCATTAAACCTCATGGTTTTTTTGGTCCTGATGCACAGGTGATTATAAAAAACTGCCGGTTTAATCATTGTTTCTTTGGTGTATACGCTTTTTTTGATCACAGTTGGACCATAATGAACAATTCAATAAGTGATTCAGAAAAGGGAATTGTTTTAATAAAGAAAGGTCCCTATGGTGAACCATGGGATGGACCGGAGGGAGTTTCCTATATCAAAGACAACTGGATTCAGTTTGAAGGCACTGATGCTATGGGCATTGGTATTCAGTATGCATCTAATGTGCAGGTAAAGAATAATGTTGTGGAGGGAAGCAGCGTTAAGTACGGAGGCATTGTAAGTTTACGGGCAAATAACTGGATCATAAAGTACAACAACCTGTGCGGGGTGAGTACCAAACCTATTTACCTGCTCTTCTCAACAAATTTTGAGATACGGAACAATTACAATCAGGATGTTACCTCTGTAGGATGCTCCAATATTGTAATCGGGGATGGTCTTGAATGTGAACATTGACACAAGGCCAATGCATCTTTATTGAGTGGAGGGAATCGGTAAATCTCTGACGGACACTGTCAGGCAGGGAGATCATAATCCCGGATGGAAATAGTTGTAGGAGTGAATACGGCTCCCCCGCTGAATGCTTGCTAATGCCAGAAATTAATCTTCCATCCTTTTTTACCGGCATACTTAAGCAGCTTTCTGTCAGGATTAATACATACAGGGGTTCCGACAAGCTTCAGTGCCGGGAGATCTGAAATGGAATCCGCATAGTACCATGCGTTTTCCGGAGCTATACTGCTCCTGTTACAATATTCAACCAGCCTGTTGACTTTCTCATGCCCGAAACAAAGAGGCCCGGTTGACCGGCCGGTATATTTACCATTCTCTACCTCAAGTTCAGAACAGATTACATCGTCAAATCCGAGGTGAGCGGCTATTTTACTGCAGACTGGAGCTATCGATGAGGAGAGGATCACCACCCTGGCATTCCTCTCTTTGTGAAGTCTGATCTCATCCGGCACTTCACTGTAGATTGACGGAACAAGGGCGTTGTGAAATACCTCATAAGATAATTTCTCCATTGTCTCCACGGGCATTCCTTCAATCCATCTAACCATCTTATTAATGATTCTCAGGGGATTGACTATATTAAACTTGTTGGCCATGGATATAAGAAGCACCTGTATCAGGTCAGTAAAAGAGAGATGTTTTTCTTTCAGGGCATACCTGACAAACTCCCTTCCGCTGATCGTTTCTGTGATTGTCCGGTCAAGGTCAAAGAAGGCGATATAGTTTCCGTGGTTCTCTGTATAATCTGCAGGTGCGATATTCATCCGGTAAAAAGTTAATTCTGAATGCTGTCTCTCTATTTATATTCTCCGGTTCAGACTGGTTGTCAGCGTAAGTGATGACATCCCATCCGGACTTCTTCCTGTCGTAACAAACAGGCTATCCGTCCTGCTATGGATTGCAGATATACGGCCCCCCCTTTTTTGCTGTACGGCATACTTGTAGACTATTGATAGGAAGACTCAATAACAGTTTTTACAGTTTCAATTATCTGATGATCATTCATATTCACAAGCTCCTCCCTGGGTATCGGGCTGTGTATCACGACGCCAAGTCTCGAGCCGAAATTGATATATGACCTGTTCTTTGGCTTCAGCTTATAGAAACCGTTAAGGGTAACAGGTAAAATGTTTATATCCCTTGAACGAAAGAGGTAAATGAATCCCCTGTAGAAAGAATTTATTTTACCGTCTGTTGTCCTGGTTCCCTCGGGAAAGAGTGCCACGGACCTGTTCAATGAGTTTTCCATAAGATGTTCAAGCATACGGCGCGTGTTCCTGACGGTTGGCTCTTTAAACGGAACATAGCCTGTAAGCTTCAGGAAATGGCTGAAAACCGGCACTTTGAGCAGTCGTTCGTGACCAAACCATGAGATGCCCGGGTAGAAAGACATGATGGCAACAATGTCGAATAGACTGGCGTGATTGGCAATAAGGATATATTTCTCCTCCTTTTTTATATTCTCCCTTCCTGTAACCGGAAGTCTCTTGAACATTAACATGAACACCGACCTGGCCCAGCCCCTTGATATCACCCTGACAAGCCCGCCTGCCCTGAACCAGGAGAGAATGATGAGAATAAATACCACAATTGCAGTGTACGCATACAGGATTGCAAATACGACAACGGACAGTATTTTATAGGCAGGAACCATGCTGATGATATATCTTCCGGGTATTACTTTAAATTATTACTTCCTGGTTTACTATTTAATACCGGGCTTTAAGATAATTCATTATTTGATATATACAGAATTACCTGCAGCGATGGCAGGTAATGTGTCCGTAAAAATTACCTGTTTGCGGTTTAATGCACTACTGTTTGTTATGAAGATAATGTGCCGGGCCTCAAGGAAATACCAATTTTATGTGGCAGCTATCCATTTGAGACTCATTAAGATCAGGGGCAGGGTGATCACACTGAGTATTGTTGAAATAAATACATTTGCCGTCGCGATATCATCATCCTTTCCCAGGATGTTTACCATGATAACCACATTCACCATACAGGGCATGGCTGCCTGCATCACAATTACCGAGAGGACATTTCCATTAAGCATTGACGGGAAGAAATAGTTCAAAAGAGCGAATATCCCGATAAGTATGAAGGGTACAACCAGCAGTCTGTTAACTGACAGCAGGTAAACATTCTTGTTTCTCAACATTTTCCGGCCATCAGCGAAGTATAATACCGAACCGATATATATCATCGACAGGTAGGTTGTTGTACCGCCAAGAGCGCCGACAGAATCAAGAATCAATGAAGGAAGTTTGATAGAAAATAGAAAAAGAATGAACCCCGAGATGATTGCTACGGTATTGATGTTTAAGATTTTTAATAGATTTCCCCTGATACTGAATGACTTGCCGGGGGTAACCACTGCAACTCCAACAGTCCACATAAGGATATTTGATACCAGAATAAAGATACTCCCGTAAAGAAGTCCCTCTTTCCCGAACCGGGTTGAGATCAGGGGCAGGCCAAGGTATACTATGTTCCCGAGCATACTGTGCAACCTGAAAATAGCAGCGTGGGCACTCTCCATGCCTGCCAGTTTTGAGATCAGCCATCCCATGAAGAGCAAGAAGAGAAGTACGAACAGCGACAGGAGCAGAGCCTGAAGGCTTCCTGACAACAGCTCGGGAGTCAGATCTATCTTGCTGAAATTCGTAAAGAGCAGCGACGGAAGGGTAACATAAAATATTATCCTTGCCAGAAAATCTTTTGAGGTTGCACTGATGACTTTCATCCTGGAGGCTGCCACTCCTGTCAGGACAAGGATTGCAAGTAATGCAATCTGCCTGATAACTATTCCCTGTGCCATTGAGATATATTTAGCAATTCATGGAAGAGGAGTGTATCATTTGAGCCATATTCCGTTTCTCTTCCAGGTTGTACATATGATTACACATTAAAAGGGCGAAATTATAGTTTTATTCCAGATTTGGCTTTTTATAATTATAGCACATGCAGGCTGTCATGCAGAGCTTTGAGGGCAGCGCCCGGAACCATCTCCACGGAATCCGGATACATTTTTCTTTCTCTGATATTTAATATAAATTACAATGAAATTGATAGTCATATATTAAACAAAGCATTATTAATGTCAATATGCTCAAAAACGGTGCCCGCCTTCAGTTTCCCGGGAAGCCGTGCAACAGGGCAGATAACACCGTGTAAATAAATACTAACCTGCTTTAAATGGCAGGTTATCATAATCTTCAACTCAACTTCAGGCATAATGAAAAAAATAGTTATTCTGGGAGCCGGCATGGTAGGACGTGCCATGGCAAAGGATCTGTCCGCGAAGCACATTGTTACATCTACCGACATTGACAGCAGGGCACTTGATCTCCTTGATGGCATACCCAACCTTGGGAGAGCACTTCTTGATGTAACAGATCACGGTGCCCTGGCAAGGGTAATAGAGGATTCAGACATTGTTCTGTCGGCGGTGCCGGGCTTTCTTGGCATGCAGACGATGACGCAGGTAATTAAAAACAGGAAGGACCTGGTTGATATCTCATTCCTGCCTGAAGAGGTGTCGCAGCTTGACGGGCTTGCAAAGACCAACGGGGTCACAGTGGTAATGGATTGCGGCGTTGCCCCGGGTATTCCAAACTATGTCGCCGGATATCATAACGAAAGGATGAAGATCGATGAACTGAACTATATGGTCGGAGGTCTTCCATTGATCAGGAGACTGCCTTTCGAATACAAGGCACCCTTTTCACCGTGTGATGTGATAGAAGAATATACAAGGCCGGCAAGGTTTATGGAAAACGGCCAAGTGGTGGTGAGGCCCGCAATGAGTGATACCGAATATGTGGATTTTGACAGGGTTGGCACACTTGAGGCATTCAATACCGACGGCCTGCGATCGCTCCTTCGTACCATGAGGCACATACCTGACATGAAGGAAAAAACGCTGCGTTACCCGGGACACATCGGCCTGGTGGGAGCGCTTAAGCAGGCAGGGTTTTTCGACAGTGAACCTGTTGTCATCAACGACACAGAAATCTCCCCGCTGGATTTCACCTCAAAAATTTTATTCAATGCCTGGAAGCTTGAAGATGGTGAACCGGAGTTCACTGTTATGCGGATAACCATCAGGGGGACAGAGCAGGGAATAGCCAGGGAGATAGTATATGACCTTTATGATGAGTATGACACCGGGGAAAAAGTCTCTTCGATGGCCAGAACCACCGGTTTCACAGCCACCGGGACAGCTGAAATGATCCTGGCCGGGCTGTTCACGGAAAGAGGAGTCTTCCCGCCCGAGCTTGTAGGAAGGCACAGTAAGTGTTTCGATTTTATTATCAGATACCTGCAGGAGAGGAATGTTCATTACAAGGTTACTGAACTAAATGGATGAGATCCTGCAGGGACGGCAGGAATTGGTAATTTAGCCTGATAAACAGGGGAGTCAGAATGACCGACGAAGAGAGGGAAATAATAAGGAATCAGATTACCCGCCAGATAGTGGTGGTTAACAAGTCAATCGAAACATTGTCGGAGCTGATCAGCGGGGAGGTTCAGTCGGATGCAAATGACTGGTTTACATCCAAGGAAGCCAATCCGTCGAAAGAGATCAACGAGATGGCACTGGCAAAGGCGAAACAGAAGCTGGTTGTACTGAAAAATGTTCTTACAAGAGTTGATTCCCCGGGTTATGGCATTTGCATCAATTGCGGGAGACCGATCCCGTTTGAGAGGCTAAAGGCATTACCGGCTGCCACGCGCTGTATGTCGTGCGGTTAGTTTCTCCGGAATGTTCTGGTAAATATGGTAAGGACGGTAAAGATCTCAAGTCGGCCGATTATCATCAGAAGCATCATTACCAGCTTGGCGACGGTGTTGAAATGGGCATAGTTGCCCATGTTTCCCGATGCTCCGAGCCCGGGCCCTATCCCTGCAAGGCAGGTTGCTGATGCCCCCGAGGCTTCGCGGATGGAGATGCCGGATACCTGCATTATCAGGTTACCGGCAATGAAGATCAGAATATACATCGAAATGAATACCACCATCTGATTTACTGTGTTCTCAGACACAGTCTGCCCGTTCAGCCTGATGGGCATCACTGCATTCGGATGGTGCAGCTTGATGAATGTGCTTCTGAGGTTTTTGAGGGAAATCAAATGCCTGGCCATTTTTATCCCTCCGGTAGTAGATCCTGTTGATCCTCCCAGGAACATTATGAGGAACATGAAAAACCATCCTGTCGGAGGGAATGCCATATAATCGGTTGTTGCAAAGCCGGTGCATGAGATCTGTGAGATAACCTGGAAAAATGCGTGCCTGAAAGAGAGTTCGAGATTGCGGTCCGTTTTATAATACAGTGTGAGAGTTATGAACGTAACGCCTGCCGTCACCATAAAGATATAGAACCATAACTCCTCATTTCTCAGCACTTTGCGGAAATTGCCCGACAGCAGGTAATAGTAAACCACGTAACTGGTAGCCGAAAGAAACATGAACACCCCTATAACATATTGTATGTAGGGTGAATACTCCGAGATACTTGTATTTTTTGTTGAAAATCCACCGGTGGCAATTGTCCCGAATGAATGGCAGACACTGTCAAAAGGACTCATACCACCCAGGATCAGGAATATTATTTCGAGAAATGTGATGCCCAGATAGATGATCATTATCCTGTTAACCACACCTTTGATCCGCGGGTGAATTTTTTCCTTAACTGACGATTCCAGGCTGAAGAGATGATAGCCTGACACTTTAAGTGACGGCAGGATAAGTATAACCAGCACTATTATTCCTATTCCCCCGATCCAGTGAGTCAGGCTCCTCCAGAAGAGTATTGAATGAGGAAGGCTTTCGACCTCCCTGAGAATTGAAGCTCCTGTTGTTGTAAATCCTGATGTTGACTCAAACAATGCGTTTATGAATGAGGGAATTGTTTTGCTGAAAAGATATGGCAGGGTGCCGGCAATTGAAATGATAATCCATGCCAGGCTGACAACCAGGAAGGTATCCCTGTTGCTTATCTCACTTGTAACAGACCTGCGGCTTATTACCCTCATGATAATATAAAGCAAACCGGTCAGCAATGATGACCACAGGAAGGGACTGACCGGCTCTCCGTAAATGAATGATACAGGCAGGCAGGCAAGGAACGAGACAGCTTCAATAAGCAGTATTATGCCAAGGATCTTGATAATATTTACAGGATTTATCAGCCTCATAGCGTGCGATACGAAAAACGGCCCGAAAGCAAGCCCCAAATCATGACAGGTACTTTAAAATAAACCAGTGCAAATGTAAATCTTAATTGTCCATTCTCTTCAATGAATCGCATGAACTATTTTCTTTTCACGCCTGGCAGGATTGTAGTCCGTTTTGAGATTTTTGTTGGCATGATTTTATTCATCGGCATAAGGGATGAATTCTTTGCACTCATTTATTACCTGTCGGTTGATAAAAAGTGCAGGTAGCCATGCATATAAGATACAATACTGAGGTTTCCGTCAATTAAGAAAACCGGGATTTTTGCAACTTACTGGTCATTGATAGCGTTAAACAGGTTGCAGTACAAACCACAGTGGAGAATGGAACCGACGGTTCATGAAAAGATGGATCCTAAATATTATTGCTATACTGTTAACGATCAATACCTACGGGCAGAACTGTTCGATATTTTCCAAGGCAAATAATATTACACCCGACAAGCTCTGTTCGCCGGTAACTGCTACCTGGACTGTTAGTTATACCGGTGTAAATGATGACGGGTATCCGGTGGAGATAAGGTTTGACTGGAATAACGGTACCATAGAGACCATTCCAGCAACTGAGACATCTCCGGGGGTCTTTGAGGCTACAGCCATTGTAACCTATACATCAGCCGGCAGCATATGCAATTATCATCCACAGGCAACGCTTGTTGTCAACGGTGTTCTCTGTACCTCCTCATCACAGGAACAGATCGTAACAGTGTGGGATGATGATGATCATAACGGCGGCCAGATGCATATTGATCCGCTGGTCTATCCCATCTGTTTCGGCAACAGTGCCAATGTGCGTTTTCAGGATCTGACCCGTTTCAACTGTGTTCCCCCGCAGGAAAATGACAACCCGAATGTTAACACAAGATGGATACAGTGGATTTACGGCACCTCCAGCACCATGACCGGCAATCCGGTTACTGTTGACGGCAGGTTAAGAACCTATCCCTATACTGATGATGTAATTACGTTACCCGGTCCGGTAACAGGGTCCGGGGTCCTTTCCGATGTTATTTTTGTCGATAATGACAAGCTGATAGGGCAATATTTTGAGGTAACACTGAGGAACTGGAATTACTGTAATCCCTATGATGATCCTGCTATTCCCGGCGGACCGCGTGACCGCGTTAACGGGGACCATCCGCCTGTTGAGACCACAGCCATCATACTGATAGTCCCTTATCCGGATGCAACCATTACACCTGTATCCAGTTTATGTGCAAATGATCCTCCTGTCACGCTCGTGGCTCATGATCCCGGTGGCATATGGACGGGTGATGGTGTTACAGGAGATATTTTCGATCCGTCGATAGCCGGACCCGGGAATCATATCATAAGATATGAGGTCACCAATGGAGATGGTTGCAGTGACGTGGATGAGACCGTAATAACTGTTTATCCTGTACCGGATGCAACGATCCTTAACGGGGGAATAGTATGCTCTACCGACCCAGTTATTGTTCTTCAGGCCCGTGACCCGGGAGGTGTATGGTCAGGAACAGGGGTAGTGGGCAATATATTTTATCCGGCAGTGGCCAATACCGGCAATCATGTCATAACATATTCAATAACTGATGCAAACGGGTGTTCAGACTTTGATGAGACTATCATCACCGTTGCCACACCCGATGCCACCATCACTCCTGTTGACACGTTGTGCGAGGACAGCCCCGCTGTCACCCTGACTGCCCATGACCTGGGAGGTATCTGGTCAGGACCGGGCGTTGTTGGTGATCAGTTCGTGCCTGCCCTTGCCGGGGTAGGCGATCACCTTATAAAATACAACATTGTAAACACCGATTGCAGCGACAATGACAGCACTGTCATAACTGTCATGCCAATACCTTCAATAATAACAGATAATCCCGGGACAGCTTTTCTTAACGGTTCTCCTGTCACCCTTGTGGCCTATCCTACCGGTGGGAGCTGGTCAGGAACAGGCGTGACGGGAAACGTATTCGATCCCTCGGAAGCCGGGCTCGGGATTCACAACCTGACATATGAGCTGCCCCCTCACAGCTGGGGATGTGCAGCAAGGCAGAGTATTCAGATAACTGTTATCATGCCACCTCTGCCTGTGGCAGATTTTGAGTTTCCTTCAGACGGATGTGCCCCTCTAACGGTACAGTTCAAGAATAAAAGCATCCACGGAGAGAGTTATACCTGGGATTTCGGTGACAGGCAATATTCTGACGAAAAAAATCCGGCGCATACATATTATGTGCCCGGCAGCTACATAGTCAAGCTTACTGTCCATAATATCGCGGGAGAGGCTGTCCGTAACGGAACAGTCACTGTCTATCAGAATCCCTCTGCAATCTTTGACGCCTATCCCACCCATATAGTAAACAATGAGCAGATAGTCGTTTTTTACAGCTACTCTTTCTTTGCTGACAGCTGGTTTTGGGATTTCGGTGATGGCAGCACCTCAACTGAAGAAAATCCATACCACAAGTATGAATCACAGGGGACATATACTGTTTCCCTTAATGTTGCCACCGGTTATGGTTGTGTCGATTCAGCGGTGATGGAGACCCCTGTTGTGGTTGAATGGAAGATGGGCAACCTAAGGTTCCCCAACGTGTTCAAATGGAACGGCAACGGTCCGACAGGCGGACAATGGAGTGATGGAGTATATCCTGAGATGGATTTTGTTTTCAGGCCATTTTTTGAAAATGTAGTTGAATACAAACTCCAGATATTCAACAGGTGGGGTACGTTGATATTTGAAAGCCATGAACTGGAGAAGGGCTGGGACGGATATTTCGGTAACGGAGATCTTGCTGCCCAGGGAGTATATGTCTGGAAGGTCTCGGGAAGATACGCTGACGGCGGGTATTTTGATGAAGTGGGTGATGTAACGTTTTTACATTAGCCGGAGAGAGGATTGCATCAGCAAAAACTGTATAGATCTTCTATCGGTGGTAAGAATCACTCACTCCTGTGATTCAACAATGAACAGGTATATACCGGTGATCAGGTATTCTTTTCAGCTGCCGGTTTCATGATGACCCCGGTCTTTTTCTTCCCGTCTATCATGACCGTCATGGGCAACGGGAACCTCACGTGCCTGATAAGATCATCCTCATATATCCTTTTCCCGCCTGAAAGGAAATCATAGTCTATAAATCCGTCGCCGATAAAAGGATTTACTGTAAAATAACCGACCCTGAACGCAGTGAGGTTCTGGAAAAAATGTGTTCCCTGGCTCGGATCGATCCTGTAATTCTCAAGACCGGACTCTACAATAATCCTGGCGGCAGATATCTGCTGCCATTTGATGGGTATGCCGCGCCACGGATCACTTGATCCCCATCTGCCGGGACCGATAAGAATATAATTCCTATCCTCTTTCAGAAACCTGTCATTGATCCCATTTAGCCTGTCGGCTATCTCCTGGTTTTTAGAAGCCTCAAAATTTTCAGTCCTGATGTAGACAAGATCACATAACCCATTGACTGTTCCGTTTCCAAGCGCAGAATGCGAGAAAACCACAGTCTCGTCTTCCGGTATCTCCTCCAGTCTGAATTTTATTGTTTCATAGTTTTCTACAACGGGGCGTATCTGCAGCAGGTTAAAGTTGACCGGTTTCTTCTTTTCCGGGTCAATATTGGCGGCAAACTCTATCTCCACAGGGTTATTCAGTTGTTGCTGCCCGAGCTCGAGTATTGTCTTCAGGATCTCTGCCATCGGAAACAGATCATATTTGAGAATATTGGCAAATGTGATCACCTTCTTGCCCCCCTCCATGGGTTCGTCCCTGAGCATATCATCCTGGTAGTCATATGTCGAAGCGGCAAAGTCAAGAGACCCGTCATTTTCCGCATCGGTGATCTTAAGCTTAAGCAGGTTGACAGAATCGTCGGTACTGGGGACAAAGCTTGCCGGGTCAAGATCCAATGCGTAAAACTCCTGTTGGGTTTCGCGCAGTGCCATCTTTGTATCTGATAGCTGCAGGATTTTGCGCGGGTATTTTGGAGAGAATCTGAGGGCTATTCCCCCGTCAACGATATATTTACCGAGGCCGAAGGCAAGGCTGACAAATCCATCCTCAGGTTTTTCCGGTTCCAGGGGATAGAAATTCACGGATCTTGCCACGCCGGAGATGGTCGGGTAGAAGCGGTTGCCATATTGCTGTCCGCATATTTCCTGTAAGACGACCCCCATTTTTTCCTCCTCGATGACATTGGCAGTGGCCTTCATATAATCCTTGCTGCCCTTAAAAAATACCGAGGCATAGACGCTCTTAATGCTTGTGCTCAGCAGGTCGAGCATGATCCCCTCATCCTCAGTTCTGGGTATCATGTAGGTTGAATACACCCCGGCAAAAGGCTGAAAATGTGAATCTTCAAGAAGGCTGGATGAGCGTATTGCCACCGGCCCGCGAATTATTGAGATGAAGACAAAAAGATCCTTGTGGATCCTTACGGGCAGCCTGGCATTAACGAAAGCATCAAGAATATCGTCATCACTCCTGTCAGACAGGCCAATCCCGTAGAGATTGTTTGTCTCCATGAACTCATCAAACACGTCGGTACTAAGGACTACCGTTCTGGGTATGGAGACTATGGTATTGCTGAAGCTTTCAAAAAAACTGTTCTGCTTGACAAGGTAATCGAGAAAGGCGAGTCCGCGTGCCTTACCGCCCATCGAGCCCTCACCTATCCTTGTAAATGCAAGGTATTCATCAAAATGTTCCCTGTAGAAGTCAGCTACTACCCCGTGTCCTTTGTTCCGCCTGAAGTTGGCAATAGTATCGAAAATAAAGCGCCGGGCCTGGTCAAGGCTTGTAAAGTCGTCAAGGCTTATCTCTTTCAGAAACTCGGCCAGGGAAAAAAGGGCACGGGCATAAAGCCATTTCGACAGCTGGTTTTTTGACAGGTGGTAACGAAGTGACTCATCAGGTATCTCAAATATCCTGCGTTGAAAATTCTGGAGATCGGAGACACGGGCAATCTCTGCGCCAGTTCCCGGGTCAGTGAAAACAAAATCGCCAAAAGAGAAATATTTTCTTAACAGAGCTTTGATCTCCGGCTGCAGGCCGAAGGATGTATCGCTCAGGAATACCGTTGAATATCCACCGGCAACCTTTTCATTATCAGGATCTGTTGAATGTATTATAACCGGAATGTCACCGTCCCGGTCTTTTATATGCCTGAAAAAGTCATCTGCGGTATTCCCGGTTTTGATACCGTTCCGGTAAATGTCAAAACAACCGATAACGCCAAGAAGCTGGGATTTATGTTTTTCATAAAGACTGATGGCGCTTTCAGTGTCTGTTGCAAGGATAATTTTTGGTCTCCCTCTCATCTGCATCATCTTCTGATGCTCATTCAGCCCTTCAGTCATGTACTCAAGCGACTGTTCGAGGATAATCCGGTACAGGTGACGCAGGGAGACTGATGCCAGCCTGACTGAACTCTCGAAAAGCAGGATTGACTGCACCCCTTCGTGCCTGGCATCTTCGTCTACGTTCATCCTGTCCTCAACGAGGCTTATTACCGGGAGAAGAATATTTGTGCTTCCCAGCCAGTTGAACACATAATCGATGCACGCCATCTCCTCGGTGTCGAGTCTGAGGGCTATCTCCCTGGATACGGGAGCAAGTATCACTATTGGCTTGTCAGGCCATTCGTTTTTAATCTTCAGAGAGAGCTCAAACGGGTCCATATCGCTGATACTCAGCATATTTATAACCAGATCGATCTGTCGGTGACCCAGTTCCTTTAATGCCTGTTCAGCAGAAGTGACATGTATGAACCTTGGAGGGTAACGGAGATTGAATGATACGTAGTCATTGAAAACTTTCTCATCAATTTTCCCGCCCTCTTCCATAATAAAGGCGTCATACCTGCTGCAGATGAGCAGTACGTACTGTACTCTCTTCTGCATCAGGACTTCGAATGAGGTCTCTCTGAAGATGCTTTTCACGGGTTACACCACTCCCTGGGCCAGCATGGCCTCGGCAACCTTTACAAATCCTCCTATATTAGCCCCGTCAACATAGTTGATGTATCCGTCTTTCTGTGTTCCGTATTTTACGCATGTTGCATGAATATCCTTCATGATCTGGTGCAGCCGGCTGTCAACCTCTTCACGGGTCCATGACAGACGCATTGAGTTCTGTGTCATCTCTAGTCCTGAAGTTGCAACTCCACCGGCGTTTGCTGCTTTCCCGGGGCCAAAGAGTATCTTATGTTTGATAAACACATTCACTGCTTCCGGCGTGGAAGGCATGTTTGCTCCTTCTGAGACGACGAAGCAACCGTTTTTAACAAGGAGTTCGGCATCGGCACCCGATATCTCATTCTGTGTGGCAGAGGGGAGTGCTACCTGGCATGGCACTTCCCATGGTGTGGGTTTACCATCGACATACTGGCACCTGTATTTCTCAGCATATTCCCTGATCCTTCCTCTTTTAACATTCTTCAGGTATTTGACGAAAGCAAGTTTCTCTTCGTTAATACCTTCCGGATCGTAAATATATCCGTTTGAGTCAGAGAGAGTAACAACTTTGGCGCCCAGCTGAATGGCTTTTTCGACGGCAAACTGGGCCACGTTACCCGAACCGGAGACGGTGCATATTTTGTTTTTCAGTGTTTCGCCCCTCGTATTGAGCATCTCCTCGGCGAAATAAACCTGTCCGTAACCTGTTGCCTCAAGCCTGATAAGGCTGCCGCCCCATTCGAGGCCTTTTCCTGTGAGTACGCCGGTAAATTCATTTCTCAGGCGCTTATACTGACCGAAGAGGAACCCGATCTCTCTTCCGCCGACACCTATATCACCGGCAGGTACGTCGGTGTTTGCACCCACATGCCTGAACAGTTCGCTCATGAATGACTGGCAGAACCGCATCACCTCGTTATCACTTTTTCCCTTGGGATCAAAATCAGACCCTCCCTTGCCGCCACCCATCGGCAGGGTGGTCAGGCTGTTTTTCAATACCTGCTCGAATGCCAGGAACTTGAGAATACCCAGGTTTACTGTAGGATGGAAACGAAGGCCACCTTTGTATGGTCCGATAGCACTGTTCATTTCGATGCGGAAGCCTTTGTTAATCTGGATCTCACCCTTATCGTCCACCCACGGGACTCTGAAGATTATAATTCTTTCGGGTTCAGACATTCTTTCAAGGATTTTAGCAGAGCGGTACTTCGGATTCTCCATTATGAAAGGCATAAGGGATTCACTTACTTCTCTGACTGCCTGGTGAAATTCTACCTCACCTGGATTCTTGGCGATGATCTTCGCCATAAATTCTTCAACGGGATTTGACATAGTTTTTGGTTTTTGAAATGAGTGTTTGTAACAACAAAATTTGGAAATTAAATTTCACTAATTTCCATTTGTTTGGCAAACATTATCAGGGATTTTTTTTTACTTTCATCAGAATATAATTTTGATTTATCATTGTGATGAAACCACTGATGATTGCAGGCAGCTCTGCCTTATTTGTGGTTGTTATGGCAGAGCCTGCCGGCGGGGTTGTGGTTGCTGGTTTTCACGGGGATTACAGGTTGAATTGAATATGGTCCCCGGTTTATCTCATTTTTTGAAGCGTTAGCAGGATGGAAGATATATCCAGATGGCAGAAGGAGATGCAGAAACTTCTGGCTGAGAAAATTCAAAGCCAGAAGGGGCTTTCCATTATCTATACCATCAATAAGATTATCAGCAAAAACAAGCCGGTTGAGAACACTCTTCTGGAAATAGTCAGGGAGATCCCCAGGGGCTGGCAGTTTTCGGAGTATGCCTATTCGCGGATAAAATATGACGGGAAGGAATATAAACCGGAATCGTTCAGGGAGACACGCTGGATACAGAAGCAGATATTTGAGACCTATGACAGGAAGTGGGGCGCTATTGATGTCTTTTACACCAAGCAGTTTCCCCGCGCAGATGAGGGACCCTTCCTGCATGAGGAGAGACAGTTGCTCGAGAATATTGCCACTATTATCTGCAACTACCTCAATTCTCAGAATGCACTTGAATCCGCAGATACTCCCAGGTTAGAGACCACACGTAAGCTCGAAAGCACAAGAAGGCAGATAGAACAGAAAAATATTGAGGAAACTCTCTCACAGATATGCAGGGACATGCCCAAGTCGTGGAAATACCCTGAATATGCTGTAGGAAGGATTTTATATGACGGGAATGAATACATCAGTTCCGATAAAAATATAGATAACGCCGAATACAGCTTACGACAGGAGTTTTTCACCATCGATAACAAATCAGGTAAGATTGAATTCTTCTACCTGAAGGGATTCCCGTTTGATAACAGGGAGGCTTACCTTAAATCCGAGAGGGAACTTATAACAAACATGGCCAATCTCATTACCGGCTTTTTAAATATAATCAAGGGTAATGAGATGAGGCAGCCGGGGGAACGGGACGGACTTCAGTCCACCGGCAAGACAGAAGGCACCAGGATATTTGCCTGTATCAACGAGATCTCGAAACGCCTGAGAAATGGCGTTTCCATTGAGGTGACCCTCAAGGAGATAATTGAACTGATACCCCGGGCCTTCAGGTACCCTGAGAATATAACGTGCCGGATCAGGTATGATGGAAAGGACTATTCGTCACCGGGGATGGAAGAGCTACCACTGGTGACCGAGGCAACCTTCAGTACTATCTCAGGAAAGAGTGGTACAATACAGGTATTTTCCACAGGAGATCATCTCACCGAAGGCGAAGAGCCGTTCCTGGAGGAAGAAAAGCAGTTTGTCGAGACACTTACATTACTTACTTCTGGCTTCATAAATCTTATCTATGGCCTTGATTCGGTGATAGCTACCGAGAGAGGACTGAAGGAGATAATTTATGAAAAGACCGAACGTATAAAGGAGCTGGCATGTATCAACCAGACCACCTCAATACTTCAGGCGGAGAAATCGATAGACAACGCCCTTAAACAGATAGTCTATATCCTTCCCGATGCCTGGCAGTACCCGGAGAATACCGTGGCAAGGATAAGCTTTGATGGCAGGGAGTACATGTCGCCGGGATTTATTATCACGAAATGGAGGCAGAGGCAGCCGTTCCTTACCATCGATGACAGGGCCGGGGAGGTGGAAATATATTATACAAAGGAGTTTCCTGATATTGATGAGGGTCCTTTCATGAAGGAAGAGAGGGACCTTATAAATAATATTTCAACGCTGATCTGTAATTACCTCAACAGCGTTCAGGGAGAGGTTGCCATAAAGAAGTACAGATCCGATGAGGAGCTGAAACAAAAATACCAGGCGGCAAAGGATTTTCTCCTTACAAAACGTAAGCTGCTGCAAAATTTTCTTGAGAAGAACAATTATGACCGCGACATATTTCATGACCTCATGAAATTCAAGGTCAAGGAGATACTGATCATATCAAACCTGTATGATGCGTACAGCCTGGAGCGTGAGGGCAAGTTTTCAGATTATATCCTTGGGGTTTACTACCAGCTTAACCTGACTACCATACCCAGGATCACCGGGGTCTCCTCTTTTGAGGAGGCATTCGAGAAACTGTACTCGAGGCATTTTGACCTGATAATAATAATGGTTGGTGTCGACAAAAAGGTGCCGATGGAGATTGCAGGCAAGCTTAAGTCGCTTTACAAGTATATACCTATTTATCTGTTGCTCAACAATAATCAGTACGTTGAGTTTTTTCAGTCCGAGCAGAAGAGAACCAGCCTTATTGACAACGTTTTTGTCTGGAACGGTGACTCAACGATCTTCTTTGCCATGGTAAAGCAGCTTGAAGATTATGTCAATGTGGAAAACGACACAAAAATCGGATACAGTCGCATAATCCTGCTCGTTGAAGATTCGGCCAAATATTATTCACGATACATACCTCTTCTCTATCATTGTGTGATGGAGCAGACCAGGCGCATCATCGAGGATGTAAGCACGATGGATGAATTATACAGGGTGCTTCGCCTGAGGGTCAGACCCAAGGTGCTGATGGCAGCCAATTATGAGGAGGCTATCAGTATATTCAGAAAATACAAGGATTTTTTCCTTTGCCTGATAACCGATGTGAAGTTTCAGAAGAACGGCAAATTTGATGAGAATGCCGGCTTTGACCTGGTCAGGTATGTAAAGAGCGAGATTTCAGATCTTCCTACCATCATACAGTCTTCTGACAGGGAGAATGAGAAGCTTGCCACAGACCTTAACTGTGCGTTTATCAATAAGGATTCCGATACGCTTGCGCAGGACATAAGGAATTTCATCAGCTACAATCTGGGATTTGGCGACTTTATCTACAAGGATGCCCTGGGCAGGACGATCGGGACCGCCAAGAACATGAATGAGTTTGAAGAGCAGCTCCAGTCCATTCCTATCGAGACCCTTCTCTATCATGCCCGGAAGAACCATTTTTCACTTTGGCTGACAGCACGCGGTGAGATCCAGCTGGCGAGGGAGATAGCTCCCAAGAAGATAAGTGATTTCAGGGATCCCGAGTCTTTGCGCGATTACCTCGTCGGGATTGTAAAAAAGCTGAAATATGAAAAGAACAAGGGAAAGATCGTAGACTTTGACGAGACGCTGCTGCTGGAGGAGAGCAATATCATCCAGCTTTCCCCGGGCGCACTCGGCGGCAAAGGCAGGGGATTGTCATTTATCCACACGCTGATCTACAATTTTGATATCTCACTGTATGTACCAGGCATAAACATCAAGGCTCCACGGACCTTCATAATAGGCACGAATGAGTATGATGATTTTCTCGACAACAACAGGTTGAGAGACAGGGTTTTCACAGAGACCAACTATGATAATATCAAGAGATGGTTCATCGAGGGCAGGCTCTCTGCCGCGCTGGAGTATAAACTGCGTATCATACTTGGCAAAATAAGCAAGCCGCTGGCAGTCCGTTCTTCAGGGCTGTTTGAAGACTCCCTGATGCAACCTTTTGCGGGAATTTTTGAAACATACCTTTTACCAAACATACACGAGAACATTGATGTCAGGCTGGAACAGCTGACAGGAGCCATTAAGCTTGTATATGCTTCAATCTTCTCAAATACGGCCCGTGATTATATCAGTGCCATCAACTATAAAATAGAAGAGGAGAGGATGGCTGTCATCATTCAGGAGGTGGTGGGGGAACATCATGAGAACTCATATTATCCGCATATCAGCGGTGTCAGCCAGTCGTACAATTACTATCCCTACGGTCACATGCAGCCTGAGGACGGGTTTGCCGTCACTGCGATAGGGCTGGGCACGTATGTGGTCGAGGGAGAAAAGGCTTTCCGGTTCTCACCAAAATACCCCATGCTGGAAAACAGCAGCCCCAGAGACCAGTATCTTAATTCACAGGTTGAGCTTTTCGCTGTTGACCTGAACAAAAAGGAGTTTAACCTTCTTGAAGGAGATACCGTGGGGCTAGTCAGGCTGACTGTCGAAGATGCAGAAAGACACGGTGTTATCAATCATTGTGCCTCTGTCTATTCTGCGGAGAATAAATCTATTTATCCTGGGATTGACAGGCCGGGCCCGAGGGTCATCAATTTTGCAGATATACTTAAGTATGAATATATACCTCTTGCCCAATCGCTGACCGAGATACTTGATATTGTCAAGGAGGCACTGGGGACTCCTGTTGAGATAGAGTTTGCCATCGACCTTGAAAAGGATGCCGACTACAAGGCGTCATTCTACCTGTTACAAATCAAGCCTATAATAGGCGCGGCTATTGACTATGAGGTCAATATGGATGATATTGACAGTTCGCGCATTCTCCTTTATACTGAGAAAAGTATGGGTAATGGCATGATCGGCGATATAAGCGATGTGATCTATGTAAACAGGGAGACTTTTGACAAGTCAAAGACTGTTGAAATTGCAGCGGAGATAGATTCTTTCAATGATGCTATGAAGAAATCCGGAAGGCAATACCTGCTGCTCGGGCCGGGAAGATGGGGAACCAGGGACAGATGGATAGGCATTCCGGTCACCTGGCCGCAGATATGTAATGCCAAGGTGATTATTGAGACCAGTCTTGATGATTTTCCTCTTGATGCGTCCTACGGATCACATTTTTTTCACAACGTTACGTCGATGAATGTGGGTTATTTCTCCGTTCAGCACAACCAGAAGAATACTATCCTGAACTGGGATATACTGCAGAAGCAGAAAGTAATAAAACGGGGCCACTATGTGACGCATGTACAGTTTAAGCACTGTCTTACCGTTAAGATGGACGGGAAGAAGAGGATCTCCGTAATTACATGGGAGTGACAGACAAGTATTTCCCCGATGTTGATTAGAGGTCCTTCTGGTAAATCCTGAATTTCTTGACTACCTTACAGCCTATCCGTTCGTATTCACCCCTCATTTTAAGGTTATCCTCAAGCACCAGGTGGCTGTCTATGGTTTTCATCTTGCTTTTTATTGCATCCTGAAGTATTTTCACTCCCATCAGCACGTCAATACCTTTTCCCCTGAAATCCTTCTTGACGCCCCCGAGCATCATAATCAGTTTTGTTGATCGTTTTGATTCGCGCAGGACTTTAAAGATTCCGAATGGCAGTAACCTGCCACGGCAGGCTTTTATGCCCCCGCTCAGATCGGGCATTCCGATGGCAAAACCTATTAACTGGCCATCCTTTTCCACCGCCTTGATAAACTTAGGATCCAGAATAGGCAGATAACGGGCGGCAAAGTCAGACTTTTCCTTGTCGGTAAGGGGGACAAAGCCATATATCTCGGCGAATGTGTCATTCATCAGCTCCAGGATCGGGATGATATATGGTTTCATTTTCTTTTTACTCTGGAACTCAGTGATTGTAAATTCATCGCTTCTATTGATTCTGTCAAGTACCCTTTCATATACTACCGGGAACTCTTTCGGTATATCGCCGAGATAATTTACAAGGTCTATCTTCTTGCCATACCCCTCGTTCTCTATCAGTTCCACCATATAGGCGGAGTTGTTGGCGCTGGTGATGAACTGCGGATACTCAAAACCCTCAATCTGAAAACCCTGGGGATCCTTATCGGAGAAACCGAGCGGACCAACAATCCTTTCCATACCGTTTTCCCTGGCCCACTCTTCGATTTTGTTCAGCAGTACATGAAACACCTCCTTATCGTTATAGCATTCAAAAAAGCAAAACCTGCCGTGGTTCTCATTGTTAATTTCATTATATCTGCGGTTGATCAGGCCCATGATCCTGCCAACGGGTTTCCTGTCACGGTAGGCTATCAGCAGTTTGGCATCGGCATAGCCGAATGATTTGTTCTTCTTTTTATCATACAGTTCCCACTCGTCCATATAAATAGGCGGCAGCCATTCAGGTTCATTCCTGTGAACCCTCTCCGGCAGATAAATGAAATCACGGAGCTCTTTCCGGGTAGTTACTTCCTTAACGTCTATTTCTCCCATAGTTTGTCAGCTTGTACGGTTATAAAGATAGTCTAAGTTTTTTCTTTGAGTTCCTGTTTGTCAATAGCATCAGCCACACGGAGCAAATGCCTGGTATCGATGATATTAACAATGAACAGCACAACAACAACCAATCCGGCTGAATAGGTAAGCGACCCTGGCAGAAGAACTTCGGCAATCATAATCAGGCCGATAATTATTCTTACTTCGGTAGGCCCCATCTTCCCCGAGTCGATTGAGTAGTTACCTGTAATTTTATATCGGATCAGGGCTATAATCATCTCCCATCCGTACATAACCACGAATCCGTAACCAAAAAGCTCCCATTTACCCTTTGCATATACAATGTATGCAAGGCCTATCAGTATGATGCTTATCCAGTCTATTGTTATATCGAGTGTGAAACCGTATTTCTTTCTTGGTTTGTTCCTGTAATAGGCAAGGCGTCCGTCAAGGGAATCTCCGAACCAGCCGATGATGAAGCCCAGCAATCCGAACAGGAGGAAGCTCCTGTTGAAAGAGCTCGCCAGGATGAAGCTTGAGGCTACGATCATATTGCCGAAGAATCCTATCGCTGTGAGCATGTTGGAGGTGATGAAAGACGGTATCCGCTGCACCAGCCAGGAAATTACTATCTGTTCCTGTTTTTTAAGAAGATTTGTTCGTGCCCTGTCACTAAAGACAGTCCTTATCATGTCACCGTTGAGAACAGTTCTCAGGTTTTTACCATGCCGATTACCCTCAGTCATATCAGCCAAATATTATTCCTTAAGATTAATCATTTTTCCCGGAACAAACGTATCTGGCAGAGGCATTTCGTAAACTTTTTTTCTAAGGAAATCTCCCAGTGACAGCGGATCCTGAAACATCGCCTGTTCCTTTGGCGCAATCAGGTTTCCGATTCCGATACGCGGGGACTGATCACTTTTATTGAAGACTTCGGAAGGGAGCCTGAGCAGGCGCACCCTCCAGTTGATCAGCCCCAGGAAGTAAAAGAAGGGTGAGTTTTTGTCGAAAAACCGAATGGGCAGAACCGGTAATTTCACCGAATGAATGACATGGAGAATACTCTGTTGCCACTTACGGTCCCTCACACGGCAGTCACGGATACTGAAATCAGAGACGGCACCCGAGGGAAAAAAGCCAACCGGGTGTCCTTTTCTGAGGTGTTCAAGTGTATCCCGTATTCCTTTTATGCTGGCTGCCTTTATCCCTGTTTTTTTGTTACCGGCAGGGACTACCGAGATGAAGTTATTATTCATCGTCTTGATCATGGAAAGGATCCTGTTCACCATGAACTTGTAATCGGGACGCAGGCGGGCTATCAGGTCAATCGACATTATACCGTCGAGGCCTCCGTACGGGTGGTTTGAGATGGTAATGAAAGGACCGTCAGGTAATGAATAGAGTCTCTCGGCATTGCCTACAACATAACTGACACCCAGGTCATCCAACAGTCTGGATGTGAATTCAGCGCCGGAGAAATCACTGGAATTATCATAGACATGATTCACCTTGTCTATTGCAAGGAACCTCATTATCCGCTCAGCGCGACGGTGTCCCTTATCGCCACTGAAAATAGGAGAGAGCTCTTCGAAATCCTTTGGCTCAATAACATTCATGGCAGTTATTACAAATTTATAAATTATCACGTGTGCGGCAAGAGTTATTAAGAATTGCCCACGCAAAAGCCCCGCTCCTTCCTCCGGTATGGACCTCCTGCTGTTCATGCACGTGGTTGACTTCCGGGAGGTTTTGATGAGTACCTGCCCTGTGCCTTTAAGATGCCTGTTAATGCCAGGTGAGGCGTCTTATTTCCGGCAAAGTTGAAAAATACAGGTATCGGAGCAATATGACTGAAAATCGGTATATTTAGCACGCCTCAAAGAAAACTTAACTTAATGAATCAGATATCAATGAAAAAAATCAATCCCTTCATCGTCCTGGCCGGATGTATGGTAATATGTGGCATTGCGGCCTGTTCTTCAGAGCCGACTGATATGACCGCGGCCTCAATTATTCCAAAGCCGGTATCAGTTACTGCAACAGGTGAAACATTCAAACTTGGCAGGAGCAGTGATATTTTTGTCCGGGAGGGATCCGGTGAAGCAGCCGTGGCCGGACAATTTCTGGCTGATAAACTGAATCCGTCGACAGGCCTGGGATTGACAGTTGTTTCCGGCAAAGGTAAACCCGGGAGGGGGGATATCCTCCTCGAACTGACCGGGGAGGATACTGAACTGGGTGAAGAAGGATATGTTCTCGAGGTGACCAGCCGGTTACTTAAGATAACTGCCAATAAGCCGGCAGGCTTGTTTTATGGTATTCAGACACTGAGGCAGCTCCTGCCGGCAAGGATTGAGATGAAGGAGGTACAGGAGGGACCGTGGGAGATACCGACCGGGGTTATTCGCGATTTCCCGGTATATGGCTATCGCGGGATCATGCGCGACGTGGCACGCCACTTTTTCGGGGTTGAGGATATAAAGACCTTCATCGACCAGATGGCTGCATATAAAATGAATGTTCTTCATCTGCATCTTTCAGATGACCAGGGATGGAGGATCGAGATCAAATCATGGCCCGACCTGGCACTGTACGGAGGAAAGACTGAAGTCGGCGGAGGCGAAGGAGGGTTTTATACCCAGGAACAATACAGGGAGATTGTTGAATATGCACAGGAAAGATATGTCACAATTATCCCTGAAATAGATATGCCGGGTCATACAAATGCTGCACTGGCTTCATATCCGGAGCTTAACAAAGGTGGCAAATCACCTGAACTGTACACAGGTATCAAAGTAGGGTTCAGCACACTTGACACCAGGTCTGAAACCACCTATAAATTTGTTGATGATGTAGTAAGAGAACTGGCATCAATGACTCCGGGCGAATATATACATATCGGTGGAGATGAATCTCTTGTTACGAAGGATGATGACTATGTATATTTTGTCAACAGGGTCCAGGATATAGTTATTTCTCACGGGAAAAAAGTCCTGGGCTGGGATGAGATCGCACTGGCTACACTGAAGCCTAACACGGTGGTTCAGTATTGGGCAAGATCCGGGAATGCAGTCAAAGGTGTGCAGCAGGGCGCCAGGGTTCTCATGTCGCCGGCAAAGTACGCATATCTTGATATGAAGTATGATTCTGCAAGTATATACGGACTGAACTGGGCAGGCTATATAGAGGCAGACAACGGTTACAGCTGGGATCCTGCCAGCCTGGTCCCCGAAATAACGGCAGAAAATATCATCGGTATCGAGGCGCCCCTGTGGTCTGAAACAGTGTCGGACCGTGAAGAGGCTGAATACCTTCTTTTCCCGAGGCTCCCCGGTTATGCCGAGATAGGCTGGACACCATCAGACATGAGGTCGTGGGATGAGTACAAGGCTCGCCTGGCTGATCACGGGAAGCGCATGGAAGCCATGGGAATAAACTTTTATAAGTCTCCGCGTGTAAACTGGGATAACCGGTAACAGGTGCCTATAACGGGCTACCGAAAGACAACGGACAATACATCATTGATGATTGTTGTAACATTATCATTTTAAGTTTAAGCATGAGAAAAGGATTGATATTCACAGGATTAATGCTTCTGGCAGCATGCTCGGGCAGAGAGGTTAAAGAGAAAGCCAGGGCGGGCAATTCATCACCCTCATCTGCATCAGCAGTCATGAAGGTGGTTGTTTATACCACCGCCGAAGGGACTGACCTGAGGCTATCCCCTACAGATACGCTTGTCTTTTCTGATCCTGACCAGCCACTTGAGACTCAGCCGTGTGTGTTTGTTGACCCTGACCACAGATTTCAGACCTTTCTAGGGATTGGAGGAGCTTTTACCGATGCCTCAGCCGAGACATGGGCAAAACTGCCGGAAGAACAGCAGGAAAAAATAATAACGGCATACTTCGACAGAAACCTGGGCATTGGCTACTCCTTTGGAAGAACCAACATGAACAGCTGTGATTTCTCGAGTGACATGTACACCTATGTTGACGAAGGAGACAGGAACCTCACCTCGTTTAATATAGGACATGATGAGAGATACAAGATCCCTTTTATAAAAAAGGCAATGGAGGCTGCCGGCGGTGAAATGTCACTGTTTATCAGCCCCTGGAGTCCTCCCGCCTGGATGAAGGATAACGGGGACATGCTTCATGGCGGCACCCTGCTCCCTGAATACTATCAATCATGGGCAAATTATTATGTTAAGTATATACAGGCTCTTGAACAGGCAGGGGTTCCGGTATGGGGACTGTCGGTACAGAATGAACCTATGGCCAGGCAGGTATGGGAGAGCTGTATATATACTGCTGAGGAGGAGAGGGACTTCATTAAGAATTACCTGGGGCCGACGTTGCACTTTAACAACATGGAGGACAAGAAGCTGATTGCCTGGGATCACAACAGGGATCAGGTATATCACAGGGCATCTGCGATACTGGGTGATCCTGAGGCAGCCGTGTATGTATGGGGAATAGGCTTTCACTGGTATGAGGTATGGACCGGAGGAAGACAGTATGAAAATGTCAGGCGGGTAAACGAAGCATTTCCCGGGACTAACCTGCTCCTGACGGAAGCCTGCAATTACCCCTTCAGCTGGGAGACAATAGATGACTGGAAATGGGGAGAGAATTATGGGGAGAATATGATACATGACCTGAACAACGGCGCTGTTGCCTGGACTGACTGGAATATTCTTCTTGACGAAACAGGGGGCCCGAACCATGTGGATAACTTCTGTTTTGCACCTGTACATGCAAGGGTGAGTGACGGCAGTCTCCATTTTATGAACTCATACTATTACATAGGACATTTCTCGAAGTTCATCAGACCGGGAGCTGCCAGGGTCATTAGTTCATCAAGCAGGGCTCAGCTTCTTACAACGGCATTCATCAACACTGACAATTCCCTTGCGGTTATCGTGATGAATCCGACCGATGAAGAGATCAGTTACAGGTTCTATATCGGAACAAAGGCAACAGTCACTGTCAGTGCTCCCCATTCAATAAGCACTCTACTTGTTCAAAACAGATGAATAGTATTACCTTGCGAAGGAAACATATAAAGTAAACCGACAAACAGCAGAGCTATGGAAAAGCATAAGAAGTGGGTTTTCATTGTAAATCCTGTGGCCGGCAGCGGCTACGCTCTTTCACTTGTTGAAAAAATAGAGCAGATGATAGCCATAAACGGGCTTGATGCTGCGGTTGAAATAACCAGGCATAAAGGGCATGCTACAGAGCTTGCTGAACATTACTCCTCAAATGGTTATAACTGCATCATTGGAGTTGGCGGAGACGGCACCATGAATGAAATTGCAGCTCCGTTAATTAACAGGAGGGATATTGTTGTGGGCCTTATTGCCGGGGGTACAGGGAACGATTTCGTCCAGATCACCGGATTTCCTGACCGGTTTTCAGAGAAAGACTGGGAAATATTTTTCAGGGCAAAATCCATCCCGATGGATGTTGGCACCTGTAACGGAAAGATAATTCTCAATGGCATGGGGCTGGGTTTCGATGCACAGGTAGCTTCGGAGAATTATACCGAATCAGGGGAGGTCAAGCAGGGTGGTAAAAGCAAATATCTATGGCATATCATCAAAACTCTGATCACCTACAGGGAAAAGAAGGTGAAAATGCTGTTCAACGGATCTGCTTACGAGACAGATTGTTTTATGCATACCATTGCCAACGGAAGACGGTTTGCCGGCTCCTTCCTCCTGACTCCCAGGAGCATTGCCAATGATGCGCTGCTCGATATTTGTGCTATCAAAAAACTGTCATTAATTCAAAGGCTTAAGATTTTGATGATGGTCCCATCCGGTACACATGTAAAGGATAAAAGAGTCAACTATTACCAGACTGACAGGGTGTCGCTGGAGTTCCCTGCACGGATGCCATATCATGTTGACGGGGAGCTCTTTTATGCTCAGCATTTTGATGTAAGTGTATTACCGGGTGCTCTCAATATCATATATAACCCTGAGGGAAAGCATTTCTTTAACGTCGGCACCGGGGTAACTGTCCAGGCTGACAATGCAGCCATGCTCAGCGGCAACTAACCTGAACCAAGTAAGGAGAGGATTTGCCCCAGCAGGGCAACGCCGGCTCCACCTGCAATAAGACTGTCAAACCTGTCAAGGAAGCCTCCGTGACCCGGAATGATCTTCGAAAAGTCCTTGACATTGTATTTCCTTTTATAGAGTGACTTCACAGCATCACCCAGAAAGGCAAAGAAGACCACTACCGCAGCTGTAATCAATGCCTTGCCGGAATCTGCCGGTATGATGCCTTTAAAAACAAGGGCACTCAATATTGCAACAAGTGATCCTCCTGCCAGACCTTCCACGGTTTTGTTGGGGCTGACTCTGGGAAAGAGCTTTTTCTTACCCAGGAGCTGGCCTGTAACCTGGCTGAATCCATCAAAGATGCAGAGTATTAAGAAGGAAAAAAGTATCAGGCCCTGTCCCATTCCGGTGAATACAAAGAATCCGCCTGAAAGAACACTAAAAATCAGTAACGATGTCAGGAAGAACAGTTTATGCCTGTACCCGGACTCTATAAACAATTTTATCAGTTCAGAAAAACCAACAGCAATGATTAAAGCTGCAACATAACGGAACACAACAGTGCGTATCACTATACTGAAAAACAGGATATTGACGAGGAAAAAATATATGATATGTTTCTCCCAGGCTTTATATCTGGACTCCGGGTCTTTTTTACGGTTGATGAAGTATATGCCTATTGTTCCCAGCAGGTAATATACAATGATGACAAGATATGTGATCCAGACAGATTTCACTGTAGCACTATTGAACCTGCAAATGTATATGCACTTATGATCATTGCTATGCCAAAGAGTATCATTCCGATGGCAAACCAGAAGCGAATAGGGCCGTCAACATGCTCCAGCCTGGCTCTTTTTATTATTTTTGGGCCAATCAGAGAACCGGCTATTGTCCCCGCTGTAAGGAACCAGACCAGTGTAAGATCAATCTTTCCCACGAGAAAATGCGCTCCAAGGCCGGTGGCCGTATTTATCATTACGACCATCATGGATGTTCCTATTACAATTCTTACCGGTTTGTGCATGGCAAACAATCCTGCCTGCACCGGCGTTGCACCGGTAGTGCCTGAAGAGGCAGTTATCACTCCTGCCAGGAAACCATAAAAGGTACTTTTTGCAGATGTCTGTAACTTAGTGTCTTTATTGTTTTCAATCCCATTTGCCTTATCTCTTTTCTCCTTCCAGATGCCTCTGAGCACTATTATGGAAAGCAGTACGGAATAAAAGCCATACAGGACGATCAACTGCTCATGAGTGATAAGACTTGTGAAGCCTGCACCTGCAAGGCCGCCCACAATACCTCCGGCTGACATTAAAAGACCAATGCGGAGATCGATATGGCCGATCCTGTAATAACTTATTGAGCCGACAAGGCAGATAGGCAGTGTAGCGGCAAGGGAGGTGGTGATGGCGACATGTGCCGGAACACCGAACAGAAGAACAAGAACAGGAATAAAGAAAAAACCGCCTCCCCCGCCTCCGATAAGAGTACTTATCAGTCCTACGAGGAACCCTACGACAGGCAGCCACAGATACAGGTTCTGGAAAGCGGAGTGAAAGATCATTCTGTTGTTTTCTTAGTTGCCATTTTTTCTTTTACTACCCAGTAAAGTCCCTTGATGTCGGACCGCATTTCAGGTATTAACAGGTTAATTGCAATACATTCAACCGCACCCATAATAGCCCAGACCAGCATGAAATAGTAAAAGAGGGGAATAAAACCGATAGTAAACAGGGAGATAAAAAAGCCTCCCTCGATATACCCTCCGGCTTTTGTTGTATAGAGATGATAGGTTGGAAATTTCCTGAATTTGATCAGGGAAACAATAACCGTTGACACCAGCATGATGATCATAATAATAAAGCTCACCATATGAGGCCTGATGTCATCCATCCTGAAGACAAAAATGCCGATAAATGCAAGCACATATGTGAAATTGTCAGCAAAACCGTCAAGTTTTGCACCTATCTCAGTCTCCTGTTTCAGTCTGCGCGCAATGAAGCCGTCGAGTGCATCGGACAGAAGGTTTATTATCAGGAAAATTGCGAACAGGCGTTCATTACCTGAGATGATGAAATACAGAATAACCGGATCAATTACAAGCCGGTAGGAAGTAATGATGTTCGGAATAGTCAGAAACTCATTCTTTCTCATCAGTTTACATGCTTTAATAAACCCGTTATTCCAGGGTGCTCAAGCAAAATTCTGACAAAGCTTTAGCAAATATGGCTAAAAAACCAATAGGAGGTAATCTAAAAATCACCTTCGGCATTACCGAAGATCCTGAAATTATATGTAAGCATAAAAATTGGCCGTGCAAAGATTGTCATCTGGTAGCCCTTGACCTCTCCATTCTCGTTCTTAAAGAATATCGAGTACGGATTTTTTCTTCCGAGCACATTATATATCGTTGCAGTGAGAGATGAATGATTTAGCTTTTTAGCGCGAAGGTTTCCGTTTATGGTAGCTGACATATCGAGTCTCATGTAATACGGAATGCGGTAATCGTTTCGCAAAGAGTAATATACATGACTTGAGTTATAGAAATCGTAGAATGCAACCGGGTAAGTAATGGGTCTTCCGGAACTGTAAACAAAGTTGGATGTCAGGTTGAAACGCCTGGAAGCTTTTGCGTTAACTACTATTTTCAGGTCATGCGGCTTGTCATAATTAGCCGGGAAATAGTTGCCGCCGTTCACTTTTTCTTCTTCGAAGCGCCCATCAACCCTCATGAAAACCCTTGAATATGTATAACTTATCCACCCGGTCACGTTGCCGGTCTGTTTTTTCACCATCAGCTCGATACCATATGCTTTCCCGTCGCCGTTAATGATGTCAGTTTCAAGGTGTTCATTCATTAAAAGTTCGGCTCCGCCCTTATAGTCAAGGGTATTTTTCAGCCATTTATAATATGCCTCAACAGAAGTCTCGATAGCCTTACGGTCAAAATTGACGTAGTAGCCAGCCGAAACCTGGTCTCCTCTCTGGGGTTTTATGTAGCTGTCGCTCAGTTTCCAGATATCGACGGGAGACATTGAGGTCGTGTTTGATATCATGTGAAGGTACTGAAATGCTCTCTGGGCTCCTATTTTAACCGAGGAAGAGGGTGTAAGGATGAAGCGAGAAGAAAACCTGAAGTCAAGGCCCGGATATACATTTATTATTTCCTTACTTCCATATGTTATTGTGTCGGTAATATTTTCAACTCTCCTGGGCATGTCTTCATAGTATGTGAATTCAGTGCCTGGGCCGAAGTTGGAATAGAGAGTCCCGCGTATGCCGGCAGAGACTGATATTCTGGGAGTTATCTCGTATTCGTCGCTTAGATAAAGAGAAGGTTCAAGAGCACGTTCCCTCTCCATAACCATAGGTGTGATCCGTGAATAATCGCCAAAGGGTTCTCGTCTTCCGGGGTCCAGTGTGTAGTAGGTGGCATCAACACCGAATTCCAGTTTGTTCGTTGCCGATGAATTGAATGTAAAATCAGCCCTGGCTATCTTCTGGTTAAGATTATAGAATGTGTACTGGTATTCTGTTGAATCCGATTTGGAGGTCAGCCTGTACTGGTAGTCACTTGTTATGGCAAAAAACTGTGCAGAAAGTCTCCTGCTGAATGAATGTTTCCATTTCAGCGTTGCTGCCTTGTTCCCGTAATTGAATCCGCTCTCCATGAAGTAATCGAACCTGTCATTACTAAGGTATCCTGAGAGTGAAAGCGAGTTTTTCTCGTTGATATTTGCGCTGAGGGTTCCCTGCAGGTCATAAAACCCGGCTGAGCTGTTTCTGAGTTTGACATCGTTGAGCATTCCGAGCAGCCAGTCGGAATATGTTGTACGGGCGCCAAGAACGAACGAAACCTTATCTTTCACTACCGGGCCGTCAACCATGATCCTGCCTGTGACAGGGCTGATTCCACCGCTTACCTTGACTTTTTCCGTGTTACCTTCAACAGGAATGATCTCCATGACAGACGATAACCTGCCGCCGTATCGTGCCGGCATACCACTCTTGAAGAGGGTGACGTCAGTTATCAGGTCGGAATTGAATGCCGAGAAAAAACCGAAGAAGTGGGATGCATTAATTATAGGTGCATAATTAAGGAGTATCAGATTCTGGTCGGTGCTGCCTCCACGAACATTGAATCCACTGGATGCTTCTCCCACTGTCTGGATACCGGGGAGCATCAGTGAGCTTTTCAGCAGGTCAGCCTCACCCAGACCCAGTGGTATTTGTTTAAGCATTTTGACATTTATCTTTTCAATGCCGATCCGGGAATTTCTGACATTGTTCTCGCGGTTGGCGGAGACAATCACTTCATTCAGCTGGCTGGGACTCTGGGTCATGTTGACATCAAGCGAGCCGTCAGAGTAGATTAAGACATTGCGGCTGGAGGATTTCATGCCAATCATCCTGTATTCGATACGGTACTGGCCGGGAGGAAGGGATATCGAATAGAATCCCACGCTGTTTGTCATCGCACCCGACTTAAGCTTATCGACATAGACCACCGCGCTGGGAATCCCTTCTCCGTCGGAGGCATCTCTTACCACTCCGGTCAGTGTAACCCTTTCAGGCTGCCTGGAGGCTACCGGTCTCCCGATCCTGAATAACCTGTACTCTTCGTTTACAGATGATTCTTCTGTTTGTATCACAGGCCTGGCAAATTCAGCTGATGAAGCCTCGGCATAACGCTTCCGGAGGTATTCGTCATACTCCTTTCCGAAGCCTGTCTTAATGGAGTATCCCTTTGAAAGGATGATCCTGTTATCCTCTGTTATCATAAACAACAGCCCGTTACGTCTCAGCGTTCTGTCAAGTAGTCCGTCAAGAGAGCTGTTATCTGCATTGATATTCAGGTAAAGACTGTCGGTCCATCCGGGGGCGTAGTATATCCTTACCGGAACCTTTTTTTCAATCGTATCGACAAGGTCATCAAAAAGAATCTGGTTAAACTGGAATGTAAGATTATTGACCTGCCCTTTAAGATAGATGGCTGAACCAAGTAAAATGATGATTAAGAATAACTTTCTCATTGTTAATGACTGACGCCCGTCTGACCGTCAAATAGT
This sequence comes from Bacteroidota bacterium, assembly GCA_003250475.1. Taxonomy (GTDB): domain Bacteria; phylum Bacteroidota; class Bacteroidia; order Bacteroidales; family VadinHA17; genus SR-FBR-E99. The sequence continues at coordinate 38,101 of QKGI01000153.1, forward strand.
GTTAGCACATTTATAATGTCACGTTTGCCTGCTTTGCGAACTTTCAGGTTGCGTCGTTCAATAATTTTCCTCATCTCCAATGACCGTACCCCGAATATTTTGAAGAATTTCGAGTTGGAGGCTATCTTCATATACCCGTTCTCTGTCATCACATAACCGGTGGGAGCGTAGAAATACTCATTAATACCACTTCGCTGATGTACAACTGATCTGTGTTTGATCAGGTATCTGCTGGGACCGTCATATGCCAGCTCATAAAACCCCGGGGGAAGACCTCTCGAGTCATCCGTTCCTCCGTAGTACCGGAACCGCAGGGTATCATCTCTGAAGTAAAGTGTAAAAGAGCTGATGATATCTTTATTAATGGCTATCTGAAATGTTTTATTGCCAAAATTGTTTTCAAGTTCAGGAAATACAACTTCATCAGTATAGGTGTCATACTCCAGCATAAGGTTGTCATATTTTCTGCCGCTGACAGTAATCGAAGCCGTACGGTCTTTCTGATAAAAGAGCAGGGGCTTATGTTTCGCCCTGTAATGGTAAGGGTAATAGTCATTTCCGTTGATGAATGCATATTCAGTTCCTGTTCTGACCGTATAAATACTGTCGAGAAAAGCCCTGTTTCCGGATTCGAGTGTTGCATAAGTGCTTAACATCCTGCCATTGATGGCAGATGATTCCTGCTGGGCACAAACGCATACAACACAAAGATGAAACAATAACAGAAATGAAATTCTTTTCATTGCAGGTCCATTGGATGAAAATTAAGCCGAAATAACAAATATTATTTCGAATATGAGTCCAGTTAACATAATTTAATGCTTTTCCTGCCCGATTTCTTGCCGGGAAGTGTCAGGCGGGAGTAATTAAATCCTATTTTTGTCAATTCTACTGAACCGGAATTATCAATAAAAATTAAACTAAGGAAGGCAACATGGTTAAAAGATGGCATAAGATTACCTTTGTTTTGTTCGCCTCCTTTATTTTAGTAACCTGTATTGATCCTTATACTCCTGACCTCAGGAAGTTCGAATCACGTCTCGTTGTTGATGCACTTGTGACCGATGAGGAGGCTTCAAACTATGTACGGCTCTCCCAGACAGTAGAGGCTCCGGATGACGCGGCGCTACCCATAAGCGGTGCCACGGTGACCATCTCCGATGATCTTGGTAATACTACAACCCTTGAGGAGAGGTACCCGGGTGATTACCGCACTGACAGCCTTCTCTTCAGGGGAATCGTCGGGAGGACCTATACCCTGCACATTGAGACAACTGACGGAGACGTCTATGAATCAGAACCATGCATTATGTACCCGGTCCCGGGTATTGATAGTCTCTATTATGGAAGGGATCAATTATTCTCTGAAGAAACAGGGACTTTCAACGAAGGAATTACATTCTACATTGACACCAGGGATGAAACTGCGGGCAGTTACTACCGCTGGTCATATGATGAGTGGTGGAAGTTTACTGTTCAGGAGCCTAAAACATATGACTATATTAACGATTCGACAATTATCCCGCTGGCAGAGATAAGGAGCACCTGCTATGCATATAACCGTTCGAACACCATTGATATCGAAAATACCTTTTCAGGTCATTCGGGTGATTTCATTAAGAAGCCGGTACTCTTTGTGTCTTCATCAGAGAGCGACAGGCTGATGATACAATACTGCGTTGAGGTCAGGCAAATGTCACTGTCAGCAAGGGAATACGAATTCTGGCACCTCATGACAGAGATCAATAAAGCCGGCGGTGACATTTTTGACAAGCAACCCTTTCAGGTATTCAGTAACATCACTAATAAATCCGACGGTGATGACCAGGTAATCGGTTTCTTTCAGGTCTCAGCCGTTGAGACGAAGCGTATGTATGTCACATACAGGGAAATAGACGAGCTTGATCTCCCGATGTATTACTATGATTGTGGCAGGATTGAGAAGGGGGAGGTTGACTATCCTCCTCCCGGAGCCGGAAGAGGATTGACTTTTAACATGATATATGCAGCATTCCTGAACTCCGGATACACATTCATTAAGCCTATATATACTCCTGAAGGTGAGCTTTACAGACTTGCTTTTGTGTGGCCTGAATGTGCCGACTGCACTATCAGGGGGAGCCTTAAAAAACCATGGTTCTGGGTTGACCTGTTATAAAATATTGTTGATGGATGAATAAACAAAAGCGCAACCACGTTCAGCACTTCACGAGAGGCATTTTGCTCTCTCTTGCTGCTGGTTTTGTTTTCCATGCTTCCGTATCCGGGCAGGCCGCCGGAGAAAGCATTTCAAGCATCAGTTACGGAACCGGTAACATGGAGGAGATCTACCTGCAGACAGACAGGGATATCTACATTGCAGGGGAGGAGGTCTTTTTCAGAACAGTGCAGTCAGGAAGACTGACGCACGATCCGGGAACCATAAGCAAGGTGGTGTATGTTGATCTCCTTGACAGCTACAGGACGCCTGTCAAACAGGTAAGGACTGGTACCGACGGGGTTAATGGCGCCGGTGTCTTCAGAATACCTGACACCCTTCGGACAGGCAATTACTTTATCCGGTCATTTACCAACCTGATGAAGAACTACCCGCAGGCGTTGTTTGCATATAAGAGAATTTCCGTCCTGAATCCCTTTGAGAATCTCAACAGGATGAAAATCCCACCTTCAGATCATCAGCCTGACAGCATAGTATTTTTTCCTGAAACCGGGCACCTTGTTTCAGGCCTGGAGACCCGTACCGGCGTGAAATGTTTTAACGGAGAAGGTGATCCTGTTGTAACCAGTGGCCTGGTGTTGAGTAATGGGGGCGATACTCTTGCCAGATTCAGAACTGACAGGTATGGCACAGCACTATTTACGATCACACCTCCTGACAGCGGGTCATTATTCCTAACCACCTCCGACGGCAAAGGCGCAGGAAGGAGATTTGCCATGCCTCCTGTCAGCAGCAGCGGTGTCACCTTCAGGATCCTCCCGGAAGACAGGTCTGGATCCTTGACTATATCCCTGGAGGCTAGCCACGACTTCAGGGCAGGTGCGGTAAAGATATCCTATTCACCGGTAGCTTCAGCCTCTATTGAGAAATCGACCACTGTGAACGGCCAGAACAGTGTCACTTTTGCCCGGGGGACACTACCGGCAGGCCTGGCAAGGATAACGGTATCTGATATGACAGGAACTGAACTTGGCTCAAGGTGGTATTATCATGAAACAAAGCCGGACATCAGGCTTGACGTTTCAGTTTCTTCAGGCAGGGTGGCCCCGCGTGAAAAAGAGGAACTAACCATCAGGGCAGTTGATGGGAACGGATCTCCGGTCAAGGCGGGAATCTCTGTTTCAGTGGTAAAACCGGCCCTGATGATGGAAAACCATTATGCAGACCTGGCAAGAAAGATTCAGTTGCCATCGATGCAGGCTTTCAGGACCGAGACGGTTCTGCCTGATATTAATGATTATCTTATCTTCTGCGATGAGAACGGCAGCCTCCAAAACAGTGACGGCAATAAGACGGAGCTCAGATATCTGCCGGAACCGGAGGGGCATCTGGTCAGTGGCGTTGTCAGGGACAAAAATACAGGAGAACCGATAGCCGGGGAAGACCTGTCATTATCTATTGTCGGGAGAACAGCCCGGTGTAGTTTTGCCAAAACAGGATCCACGGGTGAGTTCAGCTTCCCGATAAGGGAATTCGGGAAAAGGGAGATAGTTATACAACGGCTCTCCCCGGAAGCCAATGGCTATTTTGTCGACCTTAATGATCCGTTCCTCTTTGAGATGAAGCTGGACCAACAGCCGGGGTCATATTATCCTGACACAACAAAACTGAAGGATCTGAACGATGCGATCATCAGCATGCAGGTCCAGAATATTTACAACTCTTACCTGAGGAAAAAGACAGTAAGACTGGCCGGGGAAGATTTCCCCGATTTTTTCGGAGAGCCTGACCGCATAATTTTACTCTCTGAATTTATTGAGCTGACGACAGTCCGTGAGGTATTTAAGGAGATAGTTCCGGGTCTCTCGGCTTCAGGGAGAAACGAGAGGAGCAGCCTCCGGCTAGTCAACAGGAATCCGGGACTACCATTCAATGGTCCTCCGCTTGTGATTGTTGACGGTATACCTGTCTATGATCTTGATAAGCTTCTTGATGTTCCCTCTTCACTCGTAGAGAGGATAGAGGTCTTCAATACACGATATTTCATCGGTGATATCATCCTTGACGGGATAATCAATATAGTATCCTATAAAGGAGATCTAAGCCTGATGGATTTTGACAGATCAATATTCAGGCAGGAATATAACCTACTCCTTGACAGTTACGATTTGATTACGCCTGATTATTCTTCAGACGCTCTTAAAATGAGCCGCATCCCTGATTACAGGAATACTCTTTTCTGGGATCCGGCTATTAAAACAGATAATGGAGGCAATGCTTCAGCATCGTTCTGGACTTCCGACGAACCCGGGGAATATTATGTGATAGTAGAGGGAATAACCGCCGACGGAAGGCGCGGACGAAGCGTGACATCATTCTTTGTACTCAAGTAACAGCAATAAGAGTTTCTCCGGTATAGACCCGGATTGATGTGTGCTGTCAGCCGGTGACAAGGAGTGGCAAATTTCCGGTTCAAACAACCCTTTACGGAAAAATGGTGTAATTTTATGAGTCTGTTCTCTGCTAAAGAAGAGACAGGGTTATATCAGAACAACAGCGTGTCGTATGAAACGAGCTTTATTACTGATATTTATTGTCCTGATTTCCTCTTGCAGCTCTTACAGGAGAGCTGCTACTGACCTTAAGGAAGATGACCTGGTCATTATAAGGAAGTATGTCGGCAGTTATATAGATCACCGGATGACAGGACCTGAGAACTATGACGGACCACATTTAATCTGGATTAAGACCTCCATGGAGGATGTCTACGGCATCATTTCTGCCTATGGCAGAAGGTGTGACTTCACGGAGGGTGACAGATTATATCTTAGAAGGGTATTTTACAGTCCCGGGATAATATCCGGTTACTGGGTTTATTACATTGAAAATGATGCTTCTGTATCTTACCGGGCGACGGACCTGCAACATGACCGGGAGGTTTATATCAAGTCATGGTTTGAATAACTGCCAATCATCATTATTTTGTGAAACCGGGCCGGATTACAAAAGTGCTATATTAAGGTTTGGTAAACCTCATGAACGATCCGACGGTATAGGATAAACAGGAGTAAATCTATGAAAAGCATAATACTTACTACTTTTCAGAAGTTCGATCGTGCCCAGAGTATGGGCGGCATAGTTCTTTTCGGCGCGACTATCCTGGCATTAATCTTTGCCAATACCCAGTTGAGTGATTTCTATGACAGCCTCAGGGCATCAAGTGTTGGTATCGACGCCGGGAACTTCAGTCTGAAGAAACCCCTGATACTATGGATTAATGACGGATTAATGGCGATCTTCTTTTTTATGATCGGCCTTGAAATCAAAAGAGAGATAATGATAGGAGAGCTTAACTCTCCATCCAGGGCAGCACTGCCTCTGATTGCAGCCCTGGGAGGCATGGTTGTTCCGGTAATATTTTATTTTCTGCTGAATAATAATCCCGGGGCATCACATGGATGGGGCATCCCCATGGCCACTGACATTGCATTCACCCTTGCAATTCTCAAACTACTTGGTAAAAGGGTTCCGATAGGTCTCAAGGTCTTTCTAGCTGCCTTTGCCATTATTGACGATATCGGAGCAGTGCTTGTGATTGCCATTTTCTACAGTTCTTCAATCGACTGGATGATGTTATTATGGGCTGTGCTTCCATTTGGCCTGCTCATCTATCTGAATCTGAGGCATATGTTTTCCAGGTACCTGCATCTTGTATGCGGGTTGGTAATATGGTATTTGTTTCTTAAATCAGGCATTCACCCAACGATTGCAGGGGTGCTTCTTGCATTCACCGTACCCTTACGGCAGAAGACAGATATAAAAACATTTACCGGCAAACTGCATGAAATTGCAGGTGAGATAAGTGTGACAGGCAAGTCGCGTACCCCGTTGCTTACTTCAGGGCAGATGGAACAGATTGATGAAATCGAAGCCTGGACATGCAGGGTACAATCGCCCCTGCAGCGTCTTGAACATGGGTTGCAGGGTTGGGTGGCGTACCTGATCATGCCTCTCTTTGCATTTTTCAATGCGGGGGTGGTTTTCAGTGCCGGGATGCAGCCGGACATGTCACTTGTCACCAGCCTGGCTTTAAGTCTTTTCCTGGGGAAGACGGCAGGAGTGACCCTGTTTTCCTATGTCGGCATCAGGTTCAAGCTGGCCAGCCTGCCTGAAGGCGTATACTTCCGCCAGATAATCGGCATAGCTATGCTTGCAGGAGTCGGGTTTACCATGTCTATGTTTATTGCCAACCTGGCCTTTGCCGATGCAATGATCCTGATGGATTCCGCCAGGACAGGGATACTGGCCGGATCGCTTCTGTCAGGAGTGGCGGGATATTTAATGCTACGGTACTACAGGAAAGATGACAGAATGCTGACCCATGCCTGAATGAGCCCACCGGATTTGCAGCATAACCAGGATCGAAGCCATGCATCATGAATAAAGAGACTAAATGAGGTGAATGCAGTTAAATAATTAGTTAATTTATCATAATACTGACCTATTGAACTTTCAGGTCCAACACATAATATTGCTATATAATTAAAGCACGCCCGGAATGAAAAGCAGGAATCTGCAAACTGAAATTGATGCCAGTTTTCTTTATAAGAGGCTGGCCGATAATGAAGAGGATGCCACTATAGCGCATGTATTCAGACAGATGAGTGAGATTGAAAGAAGCCATGCTGAGGCGTTTGCAAAATCAGAGAACATAAGCACGGAAGACCTGATCCGTCCATCAGGGAGGGCAAGAATGCT
>QKGI01000121.1 GCA_003250475.1 Bacteroidota bacterium
ATCAATCCGGATATCTGGAGACGCATCTGGGGCATTTTCAATATTTATTGCAAAGTAACAAATAGAAGATGAAATATTGATGAAGAATAATAAATAGCATATATCAGAAAATCTCCGGGTGATAGTCGATAACCTCCGGCTTCCCCGTCTCCACACCCCCGTCCTGTCTCCCGACCTTCCGACCTTCAGACTTCCGACCTTCAGACCTTCAGACCTCAGACCTTCCGACCTCAGACTTTGAACCACAGACCTTCCCTCCCGGTCACGAGTTGCAGGACAGGATAAAAATGAGTATCTTTGCACCGATTAAAGCATAAGTTAGATCTGTATAGTCAGCATATCTCCTTCAAGATCAGATTTAAGGGGTTCTTTCTACAATCACTAGTTTACGCTGAATAACAATTCGTAAGGAGAACATTACCATTTTGAACAGATATCTGGTTAATGATTTTTCAGCGGCATTAACCAATTTATACATTTAATGGGATATTACAGAGAACCCCGGTGGAGGGGTAAAAAGAATCAGGGTCATAACGACAATATAAAAAGAACAAATAACAGGAAAAAGATCAACACAGGCACAGTAAATACAGACAGGTTCATAAGGAAGGCAATATCAGTCGCGCCCGTAGCCTACATACCGGAAAGGCTGATAGCTGACCTCCCTGTTGACAGTGCCATTATCCGCAATCTTCAGAAAAAAGGATACGAGAAACCCACGGAGATACAGGACAGGACTATAGAAGCCATCCTTAACGGCCGTAACCTCATTGGACTGGCCCAAACCGGCACGGGTAAGACCGGGGCTTACCTCATACCACTGATACACAATTTCCTTCGCACGGATACGGGAGGAAAGGTACTTGTAGTCTCACCAACCCGTGAGCTGGCTTTGCAGATAGACAAGGAGTTCAGGAGCATTGCCTTCGGACTGAAGCTTTTCAGCACATGTCTGATAGGGGGCACGAGCGTCAGGGTGGACATCGGGAAGCTGCGCCGTCCGGGACAGATAGTAATTGGCACTCCGGGAAGGATTGCCGATATGGTACGTCAGGGTGCTCTTAACCTGAACAGGTTCAGCATCCTGGTGCTCGATGAGTTTGACAGGCTGCTCGATATGGGCTTCGCCGCTGAGATACAAAGGCTTGTCGACAATATGAACAACCGCAGTCAGACAATCCTGTTTTCAGCTACCGAGGACAAGAGCCAGAGAGCGTTGATAAGCAATCTGATGAATGATCCTTTTGAGGTCAGGTTGAGAAATGAGAACGTAAGTGCAGATAATATCGATCAGGATATAATTACCGTCAGGGAAGGAGAGAGGAAAATTGATATCCTCCTTAATATGGTACGCGAGCAATCGTTTGAGAAGGTTCTGGTCTTTGCTGACACCAAACGGGGTGTAAGCCGCATATGCAGGGACCTGCGAAAAGCTGGTATAACTGCTGACGAGATCCATGGCGACAAATCGCAGAACTACCGTATCAAGGCGCTGGAATCTTTCAGAAACCGCAAGATAAAAGTACTGGTGGCAACAGATGTTGCAGCACGTGGACTGGATATTGCCGATGTCTCACATGTGATCAACTTTCAGGCGCCCAGGGATATGGAGAGTTACATCCATAGAATAGGCCGTACCGGCAGGGCCGGAGCGAGTGGCAAGGCTCTGACATTCGTTAATTAAAATCAATAGTATATGGCAGGACCAAACAACAGTTACATTAAAAAGCAGAAGACAGAGAAACGTCTTAAAAAGAGAAGAGAGAAAGAGCAGAAGAAACAGATCCGTAAAGAGAACTCACCGGGTGGCGGGCTTGAGAACATGATAGCCTATGTTGACAAGTTCGGAAATATCACTTCCGAACCTCCTGAGGAGCAGCCTTCCGATCAGGAAGAGGTTCAGGATTAAGAGCGTTATGCCATAAGGCTGTTTGCTTCTATGTGCCGGAACAATGTGTTGATGAACCGTGATGCCCGTTTGTCAGCAGAAACTTTGTCTGCAGGTTTACCCTGCTCGTCAAAAGCATCAGCGACCATCGGAACAGGGAACATGGCCGGCACTGTCACGGCCCCTATTTTCCAGAGGGAAAACTGCAGCGACGTGATGACCTGCGTGCCGCCAAAAGAACCGTCGGAGACAGTTGAGATAGCCACAGGTTTTCTTTTCCACTCATCATACAGGAGATCGATTACATTTTTCAGGCTGGCCGGGTAGCCGCCGTTATACTCCGGGGTTACTATTATGACTCCGTCGGCAGACCGTATTTTATCTGCGAAAAGGAGTACCTCAGGCATAGGATCATCCTGGCGGTTCAGCCGCTCATCAAAGACCGGAAAACCGTATTCTTTCAGATCAATAATTTCTGTTTTTGCAAGGTTGTTTTCCCTTAGATAGCTTTCAAAATACAGTGCCACCCTGTGGCTTTTTCTGCCACGCCTGATGCTCGACGATATTATTGCTATTGTTTTCATCCTTCACCGGATTACCAATGTTTCATCACCTGCTTCCGTTTATCATTTGACCTGATAATCTCGAATATATTTCTTACCTGACGGAAGCTTAATAAAGGCTAAGATAGCCATAAAAAGATACTGCTGCAGGGTCAGCTGCCTCTTATTCTTCACTCATATGCCGTTAATGCCTCTTCAGGTTAACCACAACCCGGTTTCAACTTTTTTTCAGAACTTTAAAATATTATACCCCTTGATTCGTCTATGGCATTAAAATGAGTGACCGATGAGCCCGCATGATTCAGAAAGAATCGGCAATGCATACAGGAATGAGAAGAAAAAACTTCTCGGCTATATCAGGAAAAGGGTACCTGTCAGCGAAGAGCCGGAAGATATTCTGCAGGATGTCTTCTACCAGCTCACCGTGGGCTTCAGGGACCTTGACAGGATCCAGAATTTAACCGCCTGGCTGTACAGGGTTACTGATAACCGGATTACAGATCTCTTCAGAAGAAAGAGAACTGTGAGTTTCCCGGTGACAAGTAATGCAGGCGCTAATGACGACGAACCACCGACCCTCGAAGATATCCTTCCCGCCCTTGGTACTACTCCTGAGGATGAAGAGATCAAAGAGCTGATATGGAATATGATAGAGGAGACTCTTGATGAGCTGCCTGAAGAACAACGTTATGCTTTCGTGTCTAACGAATTTGAGGATATGAGTTTCAGTGAAATGTCACGTAAAACCGGCATAGCTGTTAATACACTCATATCCAGAAAGAGATATGCAGTACTCGCTCTCAGGGAAAATCTCAGGGGATTGTATAAACAGTTTAAAAATGAATAAAATGAAAACACTAAGGGTATTTAAGTTTATTGGTTTCGGAATACTGGGAACAGGTTTCGTATTTCTGGTTGTCTGGGGAGTGATGGCTCTCTGGAACTGCCTGATACCGGATATCTTCAACGGTCCGCAGCTTACATACTGGCAGACCTTCGGATTATTTATACTGTCAAAGATATTACTGACGGGCATTGCGCCCCAGCAGGGTCATGACAGGAAAATGAAGAAGGAATGGAGGAGCAGGTTCCATGACAAGTATGGTCATTGTTACGACGAAAAGTCACATGAGGAGACAGGAGGGGAGGACTAAGTCTGAAGGTCAGAAGGTCTGATGTCTGAAGGTCTGAGGTTGAATTTGCCTTGCCTGCAGTCTGGCTCCTTCTCCGCCAGCCGGCGGAAAGGT
>QKGI01000163.1 GCA_003250475.1 Bacteroidota bacterium
TCAGCCCGCACCTGATCGCACATAATGATAACAATATTCGGATTGCTGATGCCCGGAGCCGGTTTCATGATTCCCCGGGTATTTACCTTTATCAAGGGACTACCATTCACTATCTGAGGCAAGGATGTCACTGCAGATAAGAGGCCTATTTGTTTCAAGGCTTTTCTCCTGCTTATCCTTCTTATTCCATTCATGCGGTTTGTGTTTGAGCAACGGAGACTTTCAAAGCCTGACAGAAATAACAGTAAGCGAATGCGGTGGTAACACAACACAGCCGTTTTTAACTTTTAGCGTTTTCTCTTCAGGAACCACTCTTTCCGGGTCATTAATGTCATTGTATGCATCAGGAGAATCACCCGAGAGCACTACAGCTTCAATCCTGCCGGGGGGGTTACCGAACCCAATATTGCATTCAACCTCTCTTGAGGGGTCTCTGTTGACCAGGGCCACCGACAATGTCTTGATATCATCGCTGCATGTAACAATGGCATCAACCGATGGTATAGAGATATCCCTGTTCACTCCCGGCACCGTAAGCAGGTCGGATTTTACCACCACCGGTATTACATTCGGCTGAAGGAGATTTGAATACATACTCATCACATGATATGTGGTCCGTTTGACTATTCCCCCGGGATGGACATACAATGGTCCCCTGGTGTTGACAACAGGTGCAATACAGGCCATGGAGACATAATCTGAATTACGAAGGCATGAATTCAGAAAACAGGCTGAGAATAACGCATCAGCCATGTTATATGTAGAGTTGACATCAGCCAGGTCACGGGCTTTTATGTCCTGTTCCTGCGTCCTGCTCCCGTGGCCGGGATGATGCCAGCTACGAAGGTTCCATTCATCAAAAGCTATCCTGATCTTATTCTCATAGCCGGTCTTCTTAAGAATGTCAATAGTACTCTTTATCCTGTTCTCAGGCATAACTGACATCCTCATACATGTAAGATAATCTGAAGGATTGTTCACATGCTGGAGGCGGTCCCAGTAACCATGTATTGAAATAAAATCGAGATATGGTCCGGCGGTCCTAAGCAAAGGGATGGTCCAGCTCGTATCGGGAAGAGCGGCGGCAAATAGCTTTACAGAAAAATCAACATTATACATCATCTTTGCCGCTTCCCTGACGAACGGTCCCCACTCGTCAACCGTCTTGGCTCCTATCTCCCACGAACCGTAATTCTCATTGCCTATGCTCCAGTATTTTACATTGTATGGCTCAGGATGCCCATTGGCTATGCGCATGGCGGCAAACCTGCCCATATCCTTTAAATTGCAGTACTCCACCCAATCGCTCATCTCCTCCGGGGTACCCGTGCCGGCATTTGTGCATATATAGGGCTCTGCCCCTATTTTAAGGCACCAGGCTATGAACTCGTCAGTACCAAAGGTATTTGGGTCTTCCACATGCCATGCTTTGTCATAAACAGGCACCCGGTCATTGCCCACACCGTAAAGCCAATGGTAAGACGAAACGAAACACCCGCCTGGCCACCTGACAACCGGAACCCTTAACTCTCTTAACGCATCTATGACATCTTTCCTGAAACCCTGCTCATCAGACAGGGGTGATCCGGGGTCAAAAATACCTCCGTAAACCTGACGGTGAAAATGCTCGATAAAAGCCCCGAAAATCATCCTGTCATACTGCCGGGAGCCCTCATCATATCTTATTTCCAGTGTCGCCTGAAGTTTCCTTCCGTCTTGTGAATATAAAACTCCTGCTCCTCCTGAAAGAAATAATGTAATCAGGATTACATACATACTATATTTTAGCCTTTTCATATCCATTTACTAAGGGGTTATACTTTATATCTGTCAGTTAATAATCTTATTTATCTCCGGTGGCACGGGTACAAATGCAGCCTGGCTGTCATAGATCATTTTCAGCTCTTGTACAATACCTGGAAACCTGGCAGCCAGGTCAATCTTTTCAGATGGATCCTGATCTATATTAAACAGCAGAGGAGGATCATGACGTACCGGTGCTTCAGGTGAATATGAAGCATGAGTAATAAAATGTGCCTTCCATGCTCCTTTTCGCAAGGCATATAAATTATTATTTATATAGTAGTAAACTATCTCCCGCACATCATCCTTACTGGAAAAGAAGATGTCAGAGATATCCGATCCGTCGAGTTCGCGGGCTGCAGGCAGCTCTGCACCTGACAGGGCTGCAAAGGTTGGCAGCAGATCCATTGTTGTTGCCACGGCAGTACATGTTGTACCTGCTTTGATTTTGCCGGGCCACCATGCGATAGCGGGGACTCTCATGCCGCCTTCATAGGTTGAGTTTTTACCCTCATAAAGTATCCCGGCCGATCCGCCTCTAAGCCGCTGTGTGAGCCAGGGACCATTATCGCTCGTGAACAGGACAAAGGTATTCCTGTCCAGGTTCAGTTCTTTCAGCTTTTTCAGAATCTCTCCTACGCTCCAATCCAGCTCGTTTACCACATCACCATAAATCCCCCTCTTGCTTTTGCCTTCAAACTCGGGAGAAGCAAAAAGAGGAACATGAGGATAGTTACTGGCATAGTAAAGAAAAAAAGGCTTTTTCCTGTTCTCTGAAATAAATTTCAGCGCCTCCTCAGTATACCTTTTGGTAAAATAACGCATATCAGGATTTTCTTCTATCACAGTGTCATTACGATAGAGGGAACACCACGGAATATTAGCCGTCTGTTGCCTGCCAGAGGCAGTCTGATCTCCCTCTCTCCTGGTTACCCTGTCAATGTCAGGTGGATTCTGATGGTGGTCTATTCCAAACCAGTAGTCGAAACCCTGTTTCAGAGGAAGGTATTCAGGCTTATGACCTAAATGCCACTTACCCAGAATCCCGGTGGTATAACCCCTGGTCTTGAGCATCTCTGCAATGGTTACCTCTGATAAGGGTAACCCGGTAGCAGAGTTTTGCAGGAAGACAACAAATTTATTTCCAACCGGATCCTTTGTTCCATAGACACCCGTTCTGACGCCCAGCCTGCCGGTCAGCAGGGCCGCCCTGCTTGGTGAACTGACAGCAGCACCAACATAAAACTGCGTTAAACGCATTCCTTCCTTTGCCATATTGTCAAGGTTCGGAGTGAGAATGGTGGGATGACCATAGCAACCCAGGTCTCCATATCCGAGATCATCGGCAAGTATTATAATAAAATTTGGTGTAGATGACTGAGCCCGGCATGTCAGGGTGTTTGCACATGCTAATGACATCATTGTCAGGCCTGCTTTCTCCAATATTTTCATTTCACAATCGTTTTTTAAGTTAATTCTTCCCCGGGAACCAATTCATGTACCACTGATACGGCATCCCTCAATTTTTATTACCGGGGGCCGGCAGCTTCATCCGGCTGTATCAGTTATGGAAGCTGGTGGTCACGAACGCCAGAACCTCGGGTAAAGCTGAACGCCAGTAGGCCCATGTATGGGCCCCGTCGCGAATCCTGAATTCGTGAGGTATTTCAGCCTTTCTCATGGCAATATGTATGAGACAGTTCCCCTCCCACACCATGTCAAGGGGATCATCATCACCGCAGTCGATGTACCACCTTACCGCTGATTTTCTCTCATCGGGAATATTATTTATCAGCTCCAGGATGCTGTACCTGTGATACCACTTCTCTATCTGGTCTCCCGTCAGCTCCTTTTGTTGCATCATTGCAAGCCTCGTTCCC
>QKGI01000114.1 GCA_003250475.1 Bacteroidota bacterium
CTTTTGCGGTGCGGACGGGACTCGAACCCGCGACCCCCGGCGTGACAGGCCGGTATTCTAACCAAACTGAACTACCGCACCAAAAGCGAGGCAAAATTAATTCATTTTTTCATTCCTCAAAATATTTTGCTTAAATATCTTCCGTATGCTGAAAATGCAGGATTTGTGGGGAAAAGCATCTCAGCTTCAGTCAAAAAGACAACATATCCTGGAAATAATTCGCCATGTTTATTATATTTGTTTGAGAACCAGTCTATGAAGAACATATATTTTACATTAGCAGAGTCAGGAGCGAGCCTGTCAGGTCCTGTGCTGGCAACCGTAACAGGAACAAGCGGCTCAACACCCCAGAAGCCAGGTAGCTCTGCACTTTTTGAGGACGGGAAGCTTATAGCAGGAACCGTGGGAGGCGGCATAGTGGAAAACCGGACATCGGCATATGCAGCGCTATGTACAGAAGCAAAGGAATCAGCGTTGCTGCACTTTTCGCTTGACAAGGAGACAACCGAGGCGGAAGAAGCAGTCTGCGGAGGCCGTATAACAATCCTTGCTGACAGTGACCCTCTGGCCCACCTGAAAGCATTCCGGGAGATGAAATCAAGCATTGAGGCGGGAGTACCGGGTGTCCTTGTAACCAGGGTAGTACCATGGAATGACGCCCAGGTAATGATTAAAAGGTGCTGGACAACAGGCACGGGTGAGCTGAACATCCCGGGTGACTCGCGTGAGAAAATTTTTTCCGAAGTAGAGAATATTCTCTCCTCAGGCAACAGGGCCGGCTACAGGGAACTGGATGTGGTTATCCCGGGGGAGAGACAGGGCGCCAAGATCTTCCTTGAGCCGGTGTTCCCCCTGCCACGACTGGTGATCGCCGGTGCCGGGCATATAGGTAAGGCCATGTCGCACCAGGGAAAACTCCTCGGCTTTGAGGTAACCGTTATCGACGACAGGGAAGAGTTTGCCAATCCTGTTAATCTTCCTGACGCCGATAATATTATAGTGAGAGACATCGGCGAAGCCATGAGAGATTTACGTCCCGACAAGGATACATATGTGGTGATAGTGACACGCGGCCACAGCCATGATGCTGATGCACTAAGGCCCTTCATTGGCTCGCAGGCCGCATATGTGGGTATGATGGGAAGCACAGTCAAGGTTGCAAAGATGCACAGGGAATTCATCTCAAATGGATGGGCAACCGAAGAGCAGTGGAAGAAGATATGCACCCCGATAGGAGTGGAGATAGGATCGAAAACGATAGAGGAGATAGCTGTCAGTATTGCAGCCCAGCTGGTACAGGCAAGACACGGAATCATGATGAGTTGAAGTCCGGGAAATTATCAGGTCTCCGGACCTTCAGACCTCAGACATTCAGACCTCAGACCTTCAGACTTCCGACCTTCAGACTCCAGACCCTCAGACCTAAGACTGCAAGACCGCATGACTGCAAGACTGCAAGACCGCAAGACAATAAAAAGAAACAGATGAACGGAATATGGGCAATAGTCCTTGCTGCCGGCGAGTCAAGAAGAATGGGCTCCCCGAAGATGCTGTTACCATACAGAGGTTTGACAATCATTGAGCATGTCATCATGAATGTCATTGCCTCTGAAATAGAAAAAGTAGTGACAGTACTGGGGGCAGATAAGGAGGAGATAGGTAAGCTCACGGGAAAATTCGATATAATCAATTGCTATAATGATGATTACTCCCTTGGGATGCTCTCGTCCGTGAGATGCGGGTTAAGATCATTACCCGATAATTGCAGTGCAGCTCTTGTTTTGCCGGGCGATCAGCCGATGATAACAACCAGTGAGATAAATAAAATTATTACCGCTTACAGAACCTCGGGCAGGGGTATAGTGTTGCCGCTTTATAACGGCAAGCGAGGGCACCCTGTCATTATTGATATGAAATACCGGGACGAAGTGATGTCATTACCCGATTCTGAAGGCCTCAGGGCCCTGGCCGGGAGACATCCTGGCGATACCTGTGAGGCTGTGACTGATGACCCTTGTGTTTTGAGAGACATTGATACAAGGGAAGACTATCTGAATGAAATTAATAAAATTAACATGTAATGGAAGAGACGATCCGTTTCAAACTGAACAACAAAGAGACCGAGCTGGTTACTGATCCCAACCAGATACTCCTGTGGGTTCTGAGGGATCATTTCGGTCTTACCGGAACCAAGTTCGGATGCGGCATTGGGTTCTGCGGAGCATGTACGGTCCTGATCGATGATGAACCGGTAAGATCATGCATGATGCCAGTAAGCCAGGTGGCAGGTAAAAGTGTCGTCACCATTGAAGGACTGGAGGATGACGGCAGACTGCATCCCATGCAACAGGCTTTCATTGATCATGATGCCCTCCAGTGCGGCTATTGCACCCCGGGCATGATACTAACGGCAGTGGCCATGCTTAAACATAATCCGTCACCGACCCGTGAAGAGATTATTGAGGGTCTGGATGAAAATCTTTGCAGGTGTGGGGCACATACGAGAATTATTGACGCAGTGGAAGAGGCTGCAGGAGTAATAAAGGGAGGAACAGGCAATGAAAACAGTTAAGCAGAAACAGGGGAGTGCCGCTACCTCGTCAGGCATGAGGCGCAGGAGCTTTGTGAAGGTGCTCGGAGGAGGCATAGTGTTCTTCTTTGCCCCCTGGGGCGCTGTTGACCTTATCGCCCTGCCTGTCCAGCAGCGTAGAAGCCTTACCAAGGATTATAACGCCTTCCTCCATATTGCAGAAGATGGCGCTGTGACATGCTATACGGGAAAGATCGAGATGGGACAGGGAGTCATCACATCGCTGGCCCAGATGATGGCTGATGAGCTCAATGTACCCCTGGAAAAGGTGAAGATGGTTATGGGTGATACCGAACTATGTCCCTATGATGCCGGGACCTGGGGCTCTCTGACAACGCGTGCTTTCGGGCCGGCAATGAGAGCGGCTGCTGCTGAGGCAAGGGCTGTGCTGGTCGTCATGGCATCCGAGAAGATGGGGGTACCTGTCAACCGGCTTGCGGTAAAGGAGGGAGTCATTGCAGACACGGCCAATCCTTCCAGGAGCATGACCTATGCTGAACTGGCCCGGGGCAGGAAGCTGGAGAGATATCTTGATGTCAAGCCTCCTGTTGAAGAACATACCAGTTTTACCTATGTAGGTAAACCATTGTACCACAGTGATGCCAGGGATAAAGTCACCGGCAGGGCAAAGTACACAGGAGACCTCAGGCTGCCGGATATGCTGTACGCCAGGATACTCAGACCACCATCACATGATGCCAGGCTCATCTCGGTCGATACGTCGGCAGCTGAAAAGATGGAAGGGGTAAGTATAGTCCGTGACGGAGAGCTTATAGCTGCGGTGAGTGATAACCGGGATCTTGCGGATATGGCAGTGGTACAGATCAATGCAGAATATACTTCTGATAGATCGGAGATAAACGAGGTAACCATCTTTGATTACATTAACAAAGGTGAGTTCAGATCCAATGTGATTCATTCAGGAGGAGATATAACTACAGCGCCACAGCTCTGTGACCAGGTTTTTGAAACTGAATATCACGATCCCTACCTGGCTCACGCACCTATTGAACCTCATGCTGCGCTGGCCCGGTTCGAGGGAGAGAAACTGACGGTGTGGGCTTCTACTCAGTCACCTTTCGGACTGCAGGACGGTCTCGTCAGGGCACTGGGCCTCAGTCTTGACAACGTAAGGGTGATCACACCGTTCCTTGGCGGCGGTTTCGGAGGCAAGGCAGCCTACAGGCAGGGTATAGAGGCTGCAAGGCTGGCGAAGATTACCGGAAGACCAGTGATGGTAGCCTGGACCCGCGACGAAGAGTTCTTTTACGACACTTTTCACGCGGCTTCAGTCATCAGGGTGAAATCAGGAATTGACAAAGCAGGCAGGATAATGCTGTGGGATTATAACGTTTATCTGGCAGGTACCAGAGGGGCTGATAATATCTATGATGTCCCCAATGCACGTATTACCAGTTACGGCGAAGACAGGACCAAGTACCCTGTCCATCCCTTCGGTACGGGGCCATGGCGTGCACCCAATAACAACACGAACACTTTCGCCCGTGAGACACAGATAGACATCATGGCGGCAGCGGCAGGTGCTGATCCGCTGGATTTCAGGCTGAGGAACCTGAAGGACGAAAAGATGAAAGCAGTCCTCAGGGCTGTAGCCGACAAATTCGGATACGTGCCGGGCAAAGCTCCTTCGGGAAGAGGAATTGGAATTGCCTGCGGTACCGATGCCGGAACATGGGTGGCTCACATGGCAGAGGTGGAGGTAAGCAGGAGCACAGGAAGGATCAGGGTGGTGCGACTTGCCTGTGCACAGGATATGGGCCTGTGTGTCAATCCCCAGGGTGCTCTCATACAGATGGAAGGGTGCCTGACGATGGCACTTGGATACACACTCACCGAGGAGGTGAGATTTGACGGCGGTAATATCAGGGACAGGAATTTTGACAGCTATGAGATACCAAGGTTCTCATGGCTTCCCAGGCTCGAGTGCGTCATAATGGACAGGAAGGACCAGGCTCCACAGGGAGGAGGCGAGCCCGCAATAATTGGTGTGGGCGCAGCAGTCGGTAATGCCGTTTATGATGCATCCGGTGCCAGGCTTTTAAGAATGCCTTTCACTCCGGAGAGGGTTCTGAAAGCAATGCAGGGATGAGATTATTAAAGTACCCCGGAGAGCCTGGAAAATGACATTTCCTGGTATCAGGTTTGTCTTTCCGGTATGAAGAATGAGAAGTTGACATTACCGTAATGCCTGTGCTCCAGGAAGAGGCTGTGGCCGCTGAAGTCAATATTCCTCGGGTGTTCAAGGATAAACAACGTTGAATCTTTGACGGCCCCTGAATGCATGACCATATCCGGTAATTCTTCCAGCCACCGCAGTGTATAAGGAGGATCGGCAAAAATAACGTCATATTGTTTGTGACAGATCTTCAGCCAGTCACGGACATCTATCCTGTGTATCTTCGCCATTGTAAGATCGAAGGTCTTAAGGGTCCTGCCGATGAATTCGCAGCTGCGTCTGTCAGTCTCGACAATATCAATATCACCGGTACCCCTCGAAGCAAATTCATAACTGATAGCACCTGTTCCACCGAAGAGGTCAAGGAGTGATATCTCCTCAAAGTCAATTTTGTTGTTAAGGATGTTCATCAGGCTTTCGCGTGCAAAGTCGGTAGTAGGCCTTGCCTTGAATCCTGCCGGTGGCTCAATGAGCCTTCCCCTGAATTTCCCGCCTATTATTCGCACACTGCAGCTGTAAAGAGGTTGAGCCACCGGTGCAGATGCACCTCGTTCATCACGTAGCTGAAGCTTTGCCTTATTACCGGTGATGCAAATTTCACCTCCGGGGTAAAGTTAAGAAGGGAGAGATGTGCTTCGCTGTAGGGTTCGACAGTGCCGCTGATATGTATGGGCTCCTCGCTCCTGATACCTTTCCTGTCCAATACGTTGAAGACAAAGTATGCGGCATCGGATGCAGCCGAGAGGGGAAAACTATTACAGAAGGCAAGCGTTCTCCTTTCCATTATTATCAGTGTGACAAAGCTCTTCTCAAAATGGAGGTGTATATAATAGTCGTCAGACGACCGGCAGACAGACCATACATGTTGAAGCAGCGGCTTCAGGTGATGCCATGGCAAAACATCATGCCAGTGAGTATTCAGGTTATCAACGACATCTTTTGGCGGGGCGAAGAGAACAACAGCCTCAGGTGAAGAGAGAGTGTTTGAGAAGACTGCGGTCTGGCCGGTGACATCGAAATTGAACCGGAAATAGTCTTCCTTTAGTTCAGGATCAAATACAGGCTTCGGGATAAGCGTGAACTTCTGACCGGGTACGATGATAAATACTTTTCTGTATTTCCGTTTGAGGAAATCATCAGACTCAATAATATCGGCATAGCTCCTTGTTCTGTTTTCATCCGGGATCTCACAGGGATAATGCCTCAGCATGACGTACTTACCTCGCAGTAGATCAAGTACTGCCAGGGATACACCCTCTTCAGAAAGCTCCAGTGAAAGATCGTAATTGTCGGTCGCGTTTATGTCGAGGGTCTCATCAATGAGCTCCAGGGGATATATCTGCGACGTGGTCATCAATCCTCCCAGTTCCCGGCATTATTATTGGGGACCTTAATATCACCCACCTTCATGCCCGGGAAGCCTGTGATTTTTGTTCTAAGTTCATTATAGTTAACCACAAGCTGACGGTCAAGATCGCTCAGGAAGACATTATTCAGGACATAGGCTTCGAATACGTTCACCATCACCATGGAGGTAGTCATCACCCTGCCAGCAGCCATCCGGAACTGTGCTGTGTCTTTCCCGGGAACATACCTGAGCTGTTCAATAGGATAATCTTTGCGGAAGACAGAATCAAGCACCGGAATATAGCTTGTATCACGGCTTATGAGGCCCTTCTTAACAGCTTCGCGTTCGCTAGTTATGCCCTCGGCTATCATCTCATCGGTAAGTGATCCGCGTTTAAAAACAAGTGGCAATGAGTCAGTCTCAAGAAAGGTGATCAGAGTATCAAAACTGCCTGTATAATAGCCTTTTACAGATTTAAAGGCTTCCTGTGCCGTTCTGATATCAATCAGTCTCTCCTTGATGGCTGCTTCCCTTGTGTCCTTTTCCTTGTTGAACCGTATAGGCTTCATTATGCTTTCCACAAGAAAATATAGCAGCGCGATTATGATAATGGTAAATACGATGTTGAGAGCCTTTTTCATGTCTTTTGTGATCGATTGTTGAGTAACTTTGTGCAAATTTATAAAAAAAGCAGACTGATATCCGCTTTGTTCAAATAAAATGAGGAAGGAGAATATTTACGCGCTTCTCGGGAAGAACCTGGGTTATATTCCTACCCGTGATCAGTCTGACTGCATGCAGCTGCTGGCTGGTTTCGTGGCCGACAATACCAATGATGTGATCTTTCTCCTTACGGGATATGCCGGGACAGGGAAGACCAGTGTCATCGCCTCATTGGTCAGTACACTCAATACCCTCAGGCAAAAGTCCGTTCTGCTTGCACCGACAGGCAGGGCGGCGAAGGTCCTGCGCTCATATACCGGGAAGGAGGCGTTTACCATTCACCGTAAGATTTACAGGCAGAAGTCGGCAACAGACGGTGTCGGCAGATTTGTACTTGACAAGAACCTGCATAAGGAAACATACTTTATTGTGGACGAGTCTTCGATGATACCCGACGAATCATCCGAAGGTTCAATGTTCGGCAGCGGAAGGCTTCTGGAGGATCTCCTTGAGTATGTTTATACAGGTACTGACTGCAAACTGATACTTGTAGGTGATGTGGCCCAGCTGCCTCCGGTAGGATCGATAGTAAGCCCTGCCCTTGATACGGATGTACTGCGTGCAACCGGTTTTGCACTTCAGGCATTTGAGCTTCATCAGGTAATACGGCAGAGCGAAGGCTCGGGTATATTAATGAATGCCACCGCAGTGCGACAACAGGTAAATGACGGCGATCTGTCAGTCCCGGAGCTTTCTCTTGACGGCTACAATGATATCGAGCGCCTGAGCGGTAACGACCTTATTGACCGGCTCGGTGAGGCATATGACAGATGCGGCACTGACGGCGCCATCGTGGTGGTGAACTCAAACAACCTGGCCAACAGGTATAACCAGGGTATCCGCAACAGGGTATTCTACCGTGAGGAGGAGATCAGCACAGGCGATATAATCATGGTCGTAAAGAACAACTATTACTGGCTTAAAGATGACGAGAACACCTCCTTCATTGCCAACGGGGATATAGCTGAAGTCCGAAGGATAAGGAAATTTGAGGAGATGTACGGCATGCGGTTTGCCGACATGACACTCTGGTTCAGGGACATGGACCTGGAGGTAGATGCAAGGGTAATGCTTGACACTCTGATGATGGGCACACCGTCATTGTCAGCAGAGAAGTCAAGAGAGCTCTATTTTGCCGTGCTGGCTGATCATCCCGGAATCAGGTCAAAAAGAAAACAGTTTGAAGCTGTCAGGGACGACCCATATTACAACGCCCTGCAGATCAAGTTCGCTTATGCGGTTACCTGCCATAAGTCGCAGGGCGGACAGTGGGAAAGGGTCTTTATAGACCAGGGAATGTTTAATCGCCAGGAGCCCACCATTGACTATCTGCGCTGGTTTTATACTGCACTGACACGCGCAACAGAAAAGGTGTTCCTGATAAATTTTCCTGACAGCTGGTTCAGGAACTGAAAAAGCACATAACGAGCCTGTCCTATTTTAATGTGGCATGGCGCCAGGCGGCGACGGCACCTCTCTGCTTCGGTGTCAGGTAGATATTTGACAGTCCTTTTCCCGCAACAAAGGCGATAGCGGCAGCCACAGCTCCGATAAGGTTCAGGAATACCACACAGACGAGCATTGTCAGGATTATCCCGATCAGTTCCAGGGCCGTTGCCCTGGAAATAGGCCCGGTAGTACCATTTATTATCAGAACGGATCTCTGGAAGTTAAGAAGGACGGTAAACGCCGGAAGAAGGATCATTATCTTCAATGGAACATATGATAGTTCGGTCAGCTCACTGCTCAGGCCGGAGATATTGACAAACCATAAGTCAGCAAGAGGAGTGAAGGCAAGTATTGATATCAGAACAGTAACCAGGAGCCCGAGATATACTGCAAAATTCCTTAATACAGGATAATTCTGTTTGTTCTTCCCGATAAGCGCAATATTTACCTCCTGGTAGGACAGGCCAAGGCTTCTGAAGATAAATACCAGCGAACTGACGACAGGAAGGACGGCCAGTGACTCCACCGCCATATAGCTTCTGCCGAGGAAGAATGTAACGAAGGGATGCACACCCAGTGATAATATGGAGGTCAGGGCAAGCGGAAAGTAGAACCTGAGGATCGATCTCAGGGTAAGATTGCTATTCTCAGTATCCTCTTTCTTAAGCAAAGCCTTCAGGGTTCCGGAAACCATCATCCTCGTTGCGACAGCTTCTGAAAGTACTGCAAGTGACATTGCTCCTGCACCGACATATGCCCCTTTGATGCCGGCTGTATAAAGAAGTAGTCCCACAAGGATTATTACTGAAACCCTGACCATGGTTCCGTAGGTTACACGTCTTGTAAGGTTGTTTCTGATAAGTATCCCCTGGTAAAATCTTCTGTAACCGATAGACGCGGCCCATGGAAGAAAAATTGCCAGAGCGATGTGGGCAAGCCTGGCAATCTCGGCGGGTACCTCCATCAGATCTATGACCACAAAGTTAAATACCGGAGGAATGAGAAAGATCAGCTGTATGCCGGTGATACCTGCATTAAGGATGTCGGTAAAGCGCTTCAGCTTCCTGTATGAATGTTGTCCGGTGACAAGTGCCGTGGAGGCACTCATCAACATAATTATCGGGGCTTCAATAATCATTGCAAATGATCCGGCAATCCCAAAAGCAGCCAGGTTGAATTTAGCATCACCCAGGCGCGCAATGAAGGCAATGAGGAAAGGTTGCTCAAAAGCCATCATCAGCCATGTGAGCGCCAGAGGACCCCAGAAAATAAATATCCTCCGGTATGTCAGCCTTTCAGTCAGATCCACTTATTTACAGGAAAAAACAATTATAACTATTTTTTTTGATGAGGCTACGGGTGAAGAGAATTAGGATTTTATGCCGGCCTTTCCTTTTATGATGCCGGTGATCCACCTCACCCCGGCGCCCCCACGACTATTCGCCTATTATCTTGACCAGGACCCGTTTCCGGCGTTTACCGTCATATTCTCCATAAAAGATCTGCTCCCAGGTGCCAAAGTCAAGCTTCCCGTTTGTCACTGCGACAACAACCTCGCGTCCCATCAGCTGGCGTTTCATATGGGCGTCGGCATTATCCTCGAAACCGTTATGCCTGTATTGCGAATGGGGCTTCTCCGGTGCCAGTTTCTCAAGCCATACCTCGAAGTCATGATGCAGACCGCTTTCGTCATCATTAATAAAAACTGAACTGGTAATATGCATGGAGTTCACAAGAACCAATCCCTCCCTTATACCACTCTCCCCGAGACACTGCTCCACCTGACGGGTAATATTGACATAGTCTCTTCTGTCAGGTGTTTCCAGCCAAAGTTCTTTACGATACGATTTCATAGTATTATAAATTTGATTAGCAAGGTATTATTGTACTCAAATATCATCGGTCTTTTCTTGTTCCAGCCTTCCTTCGCTGAGTCAGCCGGTCCGGTGTCTGATCTCCGCTTGGCTCTGACATGACCACGGACCTTCAGACCTCAGACCTTCAGACCACAAGACCGTCCCGACCTGTGGTCGAGGATCTCCGCTTCGCTCCGTCATGACCACGGACCTTCAGACCTCAGACCTTCAGACCCCAAGACCTTCTTTTACAGCTTCATATCCCTTATAACCTCATCAATTCTATCTTCCAGTCCATTCCACAACTCTTCGAAATGAGCCACGTCATCCAGTTCTGTATTGGCACTGAAATAGTATTTGATCTTTGGTTCGGTGCCTGAAGGACGCACAGATATTTTTGTGCCGTCGGCAAGGAAAAACTGAAGTACATCTGACTTCTGCAGATGCAGCGGGGTCTTGTTCCCGGTTAAAATATCCGTGGAAGCCTGTGTTAGATAATCATCTATCCTCACCACCCTGCTTCCTGCAATGTCAGCGGGAGGGCTGGTAC
The DNA here is from genome assembly GCA_003250475.1 of Bacteroidota bacterium. Taxonomy (GTDB): domain Bacteria; phylum Bacteroidota; class Bacteroidia; order Bacteroidales; family VadinHA17; genus SR-FBR-E99. The sequence continues at coordinate 10,714 of QKGI01000114.1, forward strand.
GGTACCCCTGCATCATCTCTTTTATCTCAGCAGCGCCTTCGGCTCCCTTTCTCACCACATTAACCAGCTTCTCACGATAAAGTCCGTATTCAGCGTAAATGCTGAGCAACAGGTCCCACAGAGACTGACCCCTGTCATGTGCCCATGCAGCCGTCTCAGCAATCAGGGCACAGGATGCAATCCCGTCTTTATCACGCACATAGTCACCCGGCAGATATCCAAAGCTCTCCTCACCTCCGCCGATATATTTTTCCTTTCCTTCGAGTTCACGGATGAGTTCTGCAAAGAATTTGAAGCCGGTGAGCACATTATAGTTTTTCACTCCGTTCTTCCCGGCGATACGGTCAAGCAGATCGGAGGTGACGATAGTATTTATTATGTATTCATTGCCCTTGAGGGCACCAAGGCTTTTCTTCTGTGAAATGATGTACCAGGTGAGCAACGCTCCTGTCTGGTTCCCGTTGAGGAGGATGAACTCTCCCGATGGTTTTCTGACTGCTATCCCCAGTCGGTCGGCATCGGGGTCTGTTGCCATTACGAGGTCAGCGTTATTCTTTTGAGCAAGGCTTATTGCCATGGCAAGGGCATCAGGCTCTTCAGGGTTGGGAGAGCGAAGGGTAGGGAAATTACCGTCAGTGATGCTCTGTTCCTTTACTGAGTGGACGTTGGTAAAACCGTACATGGCAAGTGCTTCCGGCACCATCCTGTAACCTGTGCCATGCAGGGGTGTATATACTATTCCGATTCCATGGTTTCTCCTGATGATCTCAGGGTTCAGGCTTAGTTTCCTGACCTCATCCAGGAATTTCTTATCAGTCTCCTCGCCAAGCATGACAATCATGGAGGGGTCGCCGCCCGTGGCTATTTCAGAGATAGACTTTATCCTGCGTACCTCTTCGATGATCCCCTTGTCATGTGGGGAGACAACCTGCCCGCCATCATTCCATGACACCTTGTACCCGTTGTATTCCTTGGGGTTGTGTGATGCCGTGATTATGACACCTGCATCACAACCGTGCAGCCTGATGGCATACGAGAGCACCGGCGTAGGCCTGAGCGATTCAAAAAGGCAGGCAGTAAATCCGTTTGCCGTGAAAATATCTGCAGCAACCCTGGCAAAATAACTGCTGTTGTTCCTGTTGTCATAGGCAATAGCAACTTTGACCGAGGAGGGGTTGGCAGCATGCTTTTTAAGATAGTTTGAAAGACCCTGGGTGGCCATTCCGAGGGTATAACGGTTCATTCTGTTGGTTCCGGCACCCATTATACCACGGAGTCCTCCGGTGCCAAATTCAAGATCCTGGTAAAATGAATCTACCAGGTTCTTCTCATCATGCTCGAGCATATACTTCACTTCCTGGCGGGTAGATTCGTCAAATTCTTCTCCAAGCCATGCCAGGGCCCTTTTTCTGATGTCTTCGATGTTTATCATTTCTTTTTGATTTTTGCGATACAATTTTCAAGGCTTGTGCGCCAGTGCGGTATGTCAAGGTCATAGCACTCCCTTATCTTACCGTTATCGAGTACGCTGTATGCCGGTCGTCTGACCTTAGAAGGGTATTCAGAGCTCCTTACAGGCAGGACCGGGCATTGTGAGCCTGCTGCAGTTACGATCTCGGTAGCGACATCGAACCAGCTGCATACACCCTCGTTGGAGTAGTTGAAAATACCAGGGACGAAGAGATGCCGGTTTTGAATTACCCCGCTGATGATCTCGAGGATGGCCGCTGCCAGGTCAGCTGCATAGGTCGGTGACCCGGCCTGGTCAAATACCACCTTCAGACTGGAGGACGAACCGGCCCTGACCAGAATGGTTTTAACGAAATTATTCCCGTAAGATGAGTAGAGCCATGATGTGCGTACAATCATTGTGTGCGGCCATCTCATGGCAGCTTTTTCGCCTGCCAGCTTACTGCGGCCGTAGGCAGAAGAAGGGGAGGGTATGTCATCTTCAGTATACGGAGCCGGACTGTTACCGTCAAAGATGTAATCAGTGGAGATGTGTATCAGCCGGCAATCGGTACCGGCAAGAGCGTTTACAATATTCTCAACTCCGCGGGCATTTATCAGTGTAGCCAGCTCTTCCTCCTCTTCGGCCCTGTCAACAGCAGTATAGGCGGCGCAGTTGATTATCCATGAAGGAGCATTGTCGGCAATAAATGCGGCTGTTGCCGCTGCATCAGTTATATCAAGCTCATCTGTATCGGTAAAGATAAAGGTGTAGCCTTTGTAACGTGAAGACCTCTCCCTGATCTCACTGCCAAGCTGACCCGAAGCACCGGTTACCAGAATAGTTGTCATTCAGTGAAGGTAAAGTTATTAATGATATCCCTGAAAAGAGGCTGCTTCATATCCTTGGGGCTTATTATTTCCGTTCCCTTTTCAATCATCCAGTCAATCCCCAGTGCAGGGTCCATGGCATTGATACCTCTCTCATGGGCTACCGAATAGATGTTGTCACACTTGTACAGGACAATTGCCCGCTCACTGATGACAGAGAAGCCATGGGCAAATCCCTTTGGAATGAGGAACTGAAACTTCTTCTCTGAATCGATGATCAGCCCGTACCATTTTCCAAAGGTGGGAGATCCCTTTCTCAGGTCGAGGGCAACATCATAGATTCGTCCTTCTATTACCCTGATAAGCTTCGACTGTGCATAAGGCTCCTCCTGGTAGTGAAGGCCCCGTATCACCCCTCTGGAGGAACTGGATTCATTATCCTGGACAGGCTCGTAGCTAATATTGTTATCTCCGAATTTATGCCTGTTATAGCTTTCGAAAAAATAACCCCTGGTATCACTGAAGACATCCGGTTCAATGATCAGCAGTCCCGGAAAATTTGTGTTGTGCACTTTCATCATCAGGCCTGTTCATTTGCCACCTTCATGAGGTACCTGCCATACTGGCTTTTTGCCAGAGGTTTTGACAATTCCAGCAGCTGGTCCCTGGTGATGAACCCGTTTTTATATGCAATCTCCTCTATACATGAGGCGCTGAGTCCCTGTCTCTGCTCCAGTGTTGCAATGAAGTTGGATGCCTGGAGCAGGCTGTCGAAGGTTCCTGTGTCAAGCCATGCCATACCCCTTCCCAGCAGTTTCACCTCCAGTACTCCTTCCTGCAGATAAAGCCTGTTGAGGTCAGTGATCTCAAGCTCTCCTCTTGGTGACGGCTTCAGGCTGTGCGCACGTTCAACAACGGTATTATCGTAAAAGTAAAGTCCGGTTACAGCGTAGTTGGACTTTGGCTGTGCCGGTTTCTCCTCTATACTGACAGCCTTCAGGTCAGTATCAAATTCCACAACACCGTATCGTTCGGGGTCATTGACAGCATATCCGAAGACTATGGCACCCTTCTCCAGGGAGGCAGCCTGTTTGAGGATACTGCCAAATCCCTGGCCGTAAAAGATATTGTCACCAAGGATCATGCATACATTGTCTGTGCCAATAAATTCCTCTCCTATTATGAAGGCCTGTGCCAGACCGTCAGGGGAGGGTTGCTCACGGTAAGTGAACTCCATTCCCAGGCGTGTGCCATCTCCGAGCAGTGCTCTGAAACTGGGGAGGTCACGCGGTGTGGATATAATGAGAACCTCACGGATGCCTGCCAGCATAAGTGCCGAGAGAGGGTAGTAGATCATAGGTTTATCATATACAGGCAGCAACTGTTTTGAGATTGCCTCAGTGATAGGATGAAGCCTGGTTCCGGATCCGCCGGCAAGAATAATACCTTTCATCAGAAAAACTTTAGTTGAACAGAAGACAAAAATAGGAAAAAGGACCGATCTAAACAGTAGAGGATTATCAACAGCCTCTTTTAATTCTTAATGTCTGAAAATCTGCTTCTTGTTCACTGAAGTGAATAAAATAATTACTATCTTTGCAAGCAATTTTCAAACAACATAATGTCTAACTTATTAATTTTCAATTAATTTATTAAGATGAGTGAAAATAAAGAACAGACCGACAACATCGCCAGCGAGGATCTCAAAGCAGCTGAGACGGGCGCGGAAGATGTAAAACCCACAGAGGTTGTCACGGAATCAGCAGGTGAAATGGTTGCTGAGGAAAAACCGATTCTCAAAGAAAAGAAAGAAAAAAAGGCAAAAGCTGAATCAGGAGCGGAATCAGCTGACGCTACATCTGCCTCCCTGGAGGATTTTGACTGGGAAGCATACGAACAGGATGGCTTTACTGCCCAGACAAGCCGGGCCACGCAGGAGAAACAATATGAAGAGACTCTCTCTACCGTTGCTGTCGACGAGGTGGTAGAAGGAAAAGTCATCTCAATGAATAACCGTGAGGTTGTCATCAATATCGGACAGAAGTCTGAAGGAGTGGTGAGCCTCAACGAGTTCCGCTACAACCCTGATCTTAAGGTAGGTGACACAGTTGAAGTCTATGTTGAGAGCCAGGAAGACAAGAAGGGTCAGCTTGTGCTTTCACATAAGAAAGCAAGGGCTTACAACTCATGGGACAGGGTCAACTCTGCCCTCGAGAACAATGAGATCATCACCGGGTACATCAAGTGCCGCACCAAAGGCGGTATGATCGTTGATGTCTTTGGCATCGAATCGTTCCTGCCCGGATCGCAGATAGATGTCAAACCGATACGCGACTATGACGTATATGTAGGTAAGACAATGGAATTCCGTGTCGTTAAGATCAACCAGGAGTTCAAAAACGTGGTGGTTTCCCACAAGGCTCTGATAGAGGCCGAACTTGAACAGCAGAAGAAGGAGATCATCTCCAAACTGGAAAAGGGACAGGTACTTGAAGGAACTGTCAAGAACATCACCTCCTATGGTGTGTTTATTGATCTTGGCGGTGTGGACGGTCTTATCCATATCACTGACCTTTCATGGGGCAGGGTCAATCATCCTGAGGAGATTGTCCAGCTCGATCAGAAACTTAATGTTGTAATACTTGACTTTGACGACGACAAGAAGAGGATAGCCCTGGGCCTTAAGCAGCTTACACCTCATCCGTGGGATTCCCTGAGTGAGAATCTGAAGGTAGGTGACAAAGTAACAGGTAAGGTTGTTGTAATGGCCGACTATGGTGCGTTTGTTGAGATTGCACCGGGCGTTGAGGGTCTCATCCATGTGTCAGAGATGTCATGGTCACAGCACCTGCGCAGCGCACAGGAGTTCATGAAAGTGGGCGAGGAGGTTGAAGCGGTGATACTCACCCTTGACCGTGAGGAACGTAAGATGTCACTAGGCATCAAGCAGCTCAAACCCGATCCATGGGAGAACATCGAACAGAAATACAGCCTTAACTCACGCCACCAGGCACGCGTCCGCAACTTCACCAACTTTGGCGTCTTTGTTGAGATAGAAGAGGGTGTTGATGGCCTGATACATATTTCTGACCTTTCATGGACCAAAAAGATCAAGCATCCTGCCGAGTTCACCTCTATTGATGCTGAGATTGAAGTTGTTGTGCTGGAGATAGACAAGGAGAACAGGAGACTGAGCCTTGGACACAAGCAGCTTGAGGAGAATCCATGGGATGTATTTGAAGACCTCTTTACAGTTGACTCAATACATGAGGGTACCGTCATAGAAGTCTTTGACAAGGGGGCAATAATAGCTCTGCCTTACGGCGTTGAAGGATTTGCCACACCCAAGCATCTCGTTAAGGAAGATGGCACCCAGGCAGCTGTTGAAGACAAGTTGAATTTCAAAGTTATTGAGTTCAACAAGGGAGCGAAGAAGATCATCGTCTCGCACAGCAGGGTCTTTGAGGACGAGAGAAAAGGATCAGAGTCAGCTTCAAAACGTTCTGAAGCCGAGAACACTAAAAAAGCAGCCCGCAAGATCAAGGCCAACCTTGAGAAAACCACTCTCGGGGACATCACTGAGCTTGCTGCTTTGAAGGAAGAGATGGAAGAAAAAGAGGCAAAAAGTGTAGGTAAAAAGAAAAAATAACCTTACTTTTAGTTTCCAAAATAATCAGCCATGGATTTCAATATTGAAAACAAAAACCAGTGCACAGTTATCAGCATCGAGACAGAGAAGCTTGATACCCATATAGCTCCCTCGCTTAAGTCGGAGCTTGTGCTCATCTCCGGTAAGGGTGAAAGAAACATTATTCTTGATCTGAAGAAATGTCAGTATTGTGATTCTTCAGGTCTGAGTGCTATCCTGGTGGCTAACAGGCTCTGTAAGAACGCAGGAGGTACATTTGTCCTCTGCGGGCTGAATGAAGCTGTGGAAAGGCTGATTACCATCTCACAGCTTGACACTGTTCTCTCGATAACCGTTGATACTGAGGAGGCAGAAAAACTCATGTCCTGAGGAGTGGCAGCAGGATGTCTTTCAGGCTGACCATACTTGGAACTAGCTCCGCTTTACCAACTTCAGACAGATATCCGACCGCTCATGTGCTAAACGTACATGAGCGGTTGTTTTTGATAGACTGCGGAGAAGGTACGCAGATGCAGATGCGCAGATATCATATCCGTTTCGGGAAGATAAACCACATATTTATCAGCCATCTGCACGGAGATCATTTTTTTGGCCTCTACCCGTTGCTTTCCACGTTTAACCTCATGGGGAGAAAAACCCCCCTGCACGTGTATGCACCGGCGCCTGGCGGGGAACTTATCGAAAGACACCTCACCGATTTTGATATCCACCTCGCCTTTCAGCTGATTGTGCATACCATCACAGGCCGTTCTCTGAAACAGATACTTGACGATAAAAGGGTTGAGGTTTATTCTTTCCCACTGAGGCACCGCATTACCTCATATGGTTTTCTCTTTCGTGAAAAGGCCCCCGACAGGAATATTATCCGGGAAAAGATAAGCGAGCACAACCTTTCGGTAGCTGAGATATCGCGGCTCAAGAAAGGCCATGACATCACCAGGGAGACCGGCGAGGTCATCACCTGTGATGAGGTGACCTTGGAGCCCCGCAGGACCGTTACCTACGCCTTCTGCAGTGATACCGGTTATTTCCCGGGGCTAGCCAGATATGTGAAGGGGGCGGACCTCCTCTATCATGAAGCGACCTTCGGTGATGATAATGAGGTTCTTGCAGGAAAGACAGGTCACTCTACGGCCAGGCATGCTGCTACCGTAGCCCGCGATGCAGGCGTAAAAAGGTTGCTGCTGGGCCATTTCTCAGCTCGTTACAGGTCTCCGGCAGTGCTCGAGGAGGAGGCACGCCAGGTGTTTGCACCAACTGAATCTGCGCATGAAGGTGTCACATATGATATATGCTGATGGTGCTGAACAGCATATTGATTATCTTTGGGCCTGACTTAATTAATATAAATAATTCCACGTGCAGGAAAAGATTTTGATCCTAGATTTCGGATCCCAGTATACGCAGCTTATAGCCAGGCGTATAAGGGAGCTTAACGTATACTGTGAGATTTATCCGTTTAACCACTATCCCGCCCCTGATGAGAATGTAAAAGGCGTCATCCTGTCAGGCAGTCCATATTCGGTTCGCGATGCAATGGCTCCTTACCCCGACCTTCAACAGGTAAAGGGCAGAATTCCTCTTCTGGGTGTCTGTTACGGAGCACAGCACCTGACCCATAATTTCGGGGGAGAGGTGCTTCCTTCAAACACACGTGAATATGGTCGTGCCAGGCTGGTTGAGATTGACAACGAGGATCCGCTGTTCACAGGTGTGACACCCGGAACGCAGGTGTGGATGTCTCACGGCGACACCATAGCGCGTATTCCTGACGGGTACCGCATCACAGGATCCACCGGCGATGTTAAGGTGGCGGCCTTCAGGATCGATGGGGAAAAGACATGGGGAATACAATTCCACCCGGAGGTTTATCATACAACCGAAGGGGCCAGGATGCTTGGTAACTTTATTACAAATATCTGCGGCTGCAGAGGTGACTGGACACCGGAATCCTTTGTTGAGATGACGGTACGGGCACTGCGTGAACAGCTGGGAGATGACAGGGTGGTTCTGGGTCTCTCGGGAGGGGTGGATTCCTCAGTGGCGGCATTGCTGCTTGACAGGGCCATAGGCGACAGGCTCACCTCAATATTTGTTGACAACGGACTGCTGCGCAAGAACGAGTATGAAGCCGTGCTGGAGGCATACAGGAAGATGGGACTAAACGTGAGGGGTGTCGATGCTTCGGCTGAGTTTGTTGATGAACTAAGGGGAGTAAGTGACCCCGAGAAAAAACGTAAGATAATAGGTCGTGTCTTCATTGAGGTATTTGATCGTGAGGCTCATAAAGTACAGAATGTAAAATGGCTGGCACAGGGCACAATATATCCTGATGTGATAGAATCCGTATCTGTAAACGGCCCCTCAGCCACTATAAAGTCTCATCACAACGTAGGAGGATTGCCGGATAAGATGCATCTCAGGGTGGTAGAACCATTACGGCTCCTCTTCAAGGATGAGGTGCGCAGAGTAGGACGTGCCCTGGAGATGCCCGGTGAGATACTTCACAGGCACCCGTTCCCGGGACCCGGGCTGGCGATAAGGATCCTGGGCGAAGTCACCCCAGATAAACTCAGTACCCTTCGTGATGCGGACGAAATATTCATTAACGGGCTGAAAAGTAATGGTCTGTATGATAAGGTATGGCAGGCTGCCGTGATCCTGCTGCCGGTACAATCAGTGGGTGTCATGGGAGATGAGAGGACTTATGAAAACACCGTGGTCCTGAGAGCGGTAACCTCTACCGACGGGATGACGGCTGACTGGAGCCACCTGCCTCATGAGTTTCTCGCGGATGTGTCAAACCAGATCATAAACAGGGTGAAAGGAGTAAACAGGGTGGTTTATGATATAAGTTCAAAACCGCCGTCAACAATAGAGTGGGAGTAGGGCAGATAATTAAAACTGAATAAGACTGATATGGTTAAGAGAACAATATACATTGCATTATTACTGATATTGGCCGGCGGAAACCTGCTCAGGGGACAGGGACTGACACAGGAGACATTTAAAATAGGAAAGACACTTGCACTGCTGGAAGCTATATATGTTGACAGTGTGAATATCTCCTCCATAACCGAGGAGATGATTATAAGCACACTACGCAATCTTGATCCTCACTCTGTCTATATTCCGGCAAAGGATGTGCAGGAGCAGAATGAACCTCTCCAGGGTAATTTCGAGGGTATCGGTATCCAGTTCAATTTGCTTAACGATACTATTATCATAGTTTCTCCAATTCCCGGGGGGCCGTCAGAGAAGGTGGGTATCCTGGCCGGAGACAGGATAGTAACCATTGACGGCGAAAAGGTTACCGGGGTTGGAATGAGCACCACGGGGGTTCAGAAACGACTGAGGGGGCCCAAGGGTACTACTGTTGATGTGATCGTTTTCAGAAAGGGAGAGAAGGAACTGCTTGACTACACCATCACCAGGGACAAAATACCTGTCAATAGCCTTGATGCAGCGTACATGATCTCAGATAAGGTAGGCTACATCAAGCTGAGCCGCTTCTCCGAACAGACAGCTGTCGAGTTCGCCCAGGCAGTTGACAAGCTGAAGGCCAGCAGGATGCAGGACCTCATAATTGACCTCAGGGGAAACTCCGGCGGTTATATGATCCCTGCCGTGCAGATAGCAGATGAGATGTTAGGGGGCGAAGAGCTGATCGTCTATCTTGAGGGATTGCACACATCAAGGCAGGAGTACAGGTCATCCCCTTCAGGCACTCTGACCGGGGCTCGCATAGCCGTTCTTATCGATGAAGGGTCCGCATCCGCCAGTGAGATACTCTCCGGGGCAATACAGGACTGGGACAGGGGAGTGGTCATCGGGCGCCGGAGCTTTGGCAAGGGACTCGTCCAGAATGGCTTCGGATTACCTGACGGGTCAGAAATAAGACTTACTGTCGCACGCTACTTCACACCTTCGGGCCGATCAATACAGACACCTTACAACGAGGGGTTTGACAAATATTTCCAGACCTATTACAAGAGATACTTTGATGGGGAGCTGATCCACCCTGACAGCCTTAACCTGCCCGACTCACTGAAAGCATATACTGTTACCAACAGGAGGATTGTATACGGGGGAGGAGGAATTACTCCCGATGTCTTCATTCCAATAGATACCACCTATTATTCGGATTATTACCGTGACCTAATCAGAACCTCCACCCTCACCAGCTTCATGGTTGCGTATACAGACAGCAACCGCAGGACACTGACCCGCAGGTACAGGAGTTTTGCTGGTTTCAACAAGGATTTTAGCTTTGATGAGGCTACCATGGACGAGCTTAAGGCAGCAGGGGAAAAGAGAAACGTTAAATTCAATCAGGAACAGTATGATATCTCTGCACCGGAGATGAAGCGGGTGATGAAGGCTCTTGTCGCCCGTGACCTGTGGGATATGAATGAATATTTCATGGTGGTCAATGAGGATGACCTGGCCATCAGAAGGGCACTCTCGATACTCAATGACCCGGTGCTTTACGATAAACTACTGGGCTACACTGCGAAAGGACAATGAAATACCTGGCCAAGACCCACTACGGGCTGGAGGAGGTGCTTGCAGCTGAGCTGGGGGAACTCGGAGCAGAAGCTGTTACCATACTTAACAGGGCCGTCTCCTTTGAAGGATCAAAATCACTTCTTTATACGGTGAATTACAGGAGCCGCCTGGCACTGTCGGTACTGCTGCCGGTATCCTCTTTCAGGATTGCCGGACAGAAGGACCTGTATGAGGGGGCCGTGTCAGTGGAGTGGGACCGTTATCTTGATCCGGGCAGGACTTATGCTGTGACGGCAGTGGTAAACTCTGTACATTTTTCACACTCAGGTTATGTTGCCCTGGTGGTTAAGGATGCCGTTGCGGATTTTTTCCGAAGGCTTACCCTTGGACGGCCTTCTGTAGATGCCAGGAATCCTGATGTTCTGATAAATGTTCATATAAGCAATGACAGGGTGACCATCTCCCTTGATTCCACCGTTGTGCCTCTCTACAGGAGGGGTTACCGGCGCGGCATGTCGGAGGCGCCTCTGAGCGAGGTGCTGGCAGCAGGCATGATAGCCCTGTCAGGCTGGAATGCGGAGAACCCGCTTGTTGATGGTATGTGCGGCTCAGGGACTATTGTTACCGAGGCTGGACTCATAGCATGCAACATTGCCCCGGGAAAGTTCAGGAAGCATTTTGGGTTCATGAGCTGGAAGGATTATGACCCTGCCCTCTTCAGGTCAGTAAGGTTTGAAGCAGAAAAGAGGGAGAGACGGTCGCCGGTACGGATCTTCGGTAGTGACATCTCGGATGAAGCCTGCAAAACAGCCATGATGAATGTTAAAGAGGCAGGGCTCCAGGATGCCGTGGAAATATCCGAACGCGACTTTTTCTCCGGTCCGCCCCCTGCAGAAGAGGGAACCCTGGTAATCAATCCGCCCTACGGACGAAGGCTTAACACCCCTGATATGGCGGAATTTTACAGTAATATCGGAAGCGTCCTGAAACATCACTATGAAGGATACACGGCATGGATACTATCAGGTGATCACAAAAACCTGAAGCAGGTAGCCCTGAAACCATTCCGGAAAATAGACCTTCTTAACGGGGATATCGAATGCCGATTCCAGGGCTATGAATTATACCGGGGAACCAGGAAAAAGGGCGCGTTACATGAGCAATAAAGAGGCGTTTACGGAACGTCGTGCAACCCTTGTCAAAAAAAGCCTGTCTTAGCTTAAAATAATAATATCCGTATGTTGGCTATTAACAACAAAAATCTATTTTTGTTACTTGTTTTAGCTTTTGATACTTGCACAGAGGCCCGATGAGCTTTGATCTTGAAAATCTTGTTAGTGACCTTGACATCAGAGGTGCGATCCTTTATTTTAAAGGTAACGTTGACTCGGAAGTTATAAACAAAGCTCTTGACCTTGTGGAGGGAAAGTTGCTGACGACACGTGAAGCGCCCAGGCTGAGGAAAAAGGTCTATAATGTTCTGGTAGAGAGTCTGCAGAATCTCTACCACCATGCTGACTATGTTCCGAAGGGTTACCATTCGGCAAGACCTGACAGGTTCGGTCTTGTTGTGATGGAAAAACTGGGCAGGGGATACAGGATCACTACCTGTAACTTTGTGGCCACTATGAGAGTAAAAGAGCTGGAAGAGAAAATTACGAGGATCAATCGTTCAACGCCGGAAGAGATTAAGGAACTGTACAAGGATATCCTTAATCACCAGGAGATAACGGAGAAGGGTCTTGGCGGCCTGGGATTGCTTGATATTGCAAGGAAGACCGGTCACAGGATAGACTACAGGTTTAAGAAATATGACAACCTGAACATGGCCTTCCGGCTCACTGCAGTTGTAGCCCTTGTATAGGACATTTAACAAAAACAGATAGATATGGAACCGATCATCATTGAAGGAACACCGAAAACCCCGTCAATAAAGTTTGATACGAGGGAAGAAGTATTTGAGATTAAAGGGAGATCCATTCCTGAGAACTCGGTTGAGTTTTATAAGCCGCTCAACGAATGGCTTGACCAGTATATGCAGGTGCCGCTTGAAAAGACCGTCGTGAACATAAGACTGGAATATTTCAACACCAGCTCCTCAAAATGCATCCTTGACGTCTTCAAACGCCTCGAGGCCATCCACAGGTCAAAACATGACGTTGAAATCAACTGGTTTTATGAGGAGGATGATGAAGATATGCTTGAGGCCGGTGAGGATTATGACTCGATCATAAAAGTACCGTTCAAAATGATTGAGATTGTTGAATGATCCCTGCCCGCCAGGAAAGAGATCGGTTATAATAAGTTACAGAGGGTATCAGCCTATAATGGCCGGTACCCTCTGCCGTTTTACCCGGGTTAATGCCTGTTATTCCATTTCACGTTTATCGCGGATCACCCTCCTCCATTTTTGAGAGGACTCAAGTATCCTGTGCAATACCCTGAAATAGAGCAGAATGTATAGTATTATGGTCATAAACCATATCACACCGGTATTCACAGCGAGTGTGTTGAAATAGATGCCGAAGACCTGTTTGCGCGGAGCATAGAAGTGAGCCTTTACCATCGGGCTCACAGGGTCAAAGAAGATCTGGTCGTAATTCTGGTATAGCCTGTTTTTATACCTCTTTATTTTAGACTTTTCGTTGTCATTCCTGACAAACTCCTCAAGTGACTCGTTTGTGTACTGTTTCTTCATTTTAATAAAGGCATCCCTGTCAGCGCGCTCATATGCCATTATGCTCTGATCACGCTCTTCCACCGCCTCTTTGGATACTTCGATATAGTATCTCCTGACCCTCTCAATATAGCTGCGGGCTGCCTCTATGCTTTCAAAGGTTATGTTTTCCGGGTTTACCGATGAGATGTCAAACGGGATAGCAGGAGTGTACCAGAGTTCTTCCTCAATCTCATTTCTTATGAGTATCATGTCCTCTTTGTCAGAATCATCCAGTCTCTCTCTGTCAATGTTGCTTTCCAGTCTTGAAAGGACACTTTTCATCTCGTTATACCAGATATCCTTCTTGAATTTAGCGATGCTGATCACCTTGTCATATTCATAGAAGCGCTTCTCGAACCTGTTGTTCATAAACTGGTCGGTGGCCAGTGCCTCATATCCCCAGCGGGCAGCAATGATCTCTCCATAGACCGGTATTGAGACCGGCGATGAGATAGTCGGGTTCAGTTTATCATACTTGACTATGATACCGCTCAGTATTATCTGTGGAATAACAAGGAATGGGATGAGAATGTAGATGGTTACTACTGTTTTGAAGCTGTCGGAGATGAGCAGCCCCATCATATTTGATGTTGCCCAGCAGGTAAAGAGTACCAGCCAGTATTCGAACCACATGCCTTTGATTCCGAAGATAGAGTTTCCTACGGCGACGAAAGTGGCAGCCTGGATCGCGGAGATGAGGAACTGCACTCCTACCTTTGACAGAAGGTAACTGCTCCAGCTAAGGTTGAGGAATGCCTCCCGCCTGAGTATCTTCCTGTCTTTGATGATCTCCTCGGCGCTGACAGTAAGACCCATAAAAATGGCTACTATCACTGACATGAAAATATAAACCGGCAGGTTGCTGTTCTGAAGAAGTGTATATGACGGATTGCTGACACTCTCGTCAAAGTAGCGGATGATAAACGCCAGGAAGAGTGCCAGTGCCGGAGCCTCAAGGAGAGTGATGGCCATATACTGTGTGTCAGACAGTTTAGCCAGGATATCACGCTTCACAAATACAACAAACTGTTTAAACTTACCTGGTGTCTTGAGCGTGATCTCAGGTATACCGTTGCCGGATTTCGGTGGCGGCGGCACCTCTTCTTTCCTTGATTTGTAGAAGGAGCTCCACTCTGCGGGCGACACCTTTCGTGTCATCGTGGGACGCCCGAATTCATCTAGGACCTTCGATTCCACAATGCTGAATATCTGCTCGGGGTTGACGTTACCGCAGGCATGACATTCACTGTCATTGTACTTCGGCAACTGCATACGGTCCTTGAAGTAACCGATGGAGCCCACGGGCACACCGTAATAGATCATGTAACCGCCGGTATCCAGGAAGATTAGCCTGTCAAACATCTTGAAGATGTCAGATGAGGGCTGATGGATTACGACGAAGATCAGCTTCCCCTTCAGTTTGAGGTCATTGAGCAGGTCAAGAATATTCTCCGAATCGAGTGATGACAGACCGGATGTTGGTTCATCCAGAAAGAGTATGGCAGGCTCCCTGATCAGTTCAAGCGATATGTTAAGCCTCTTTCGCTGCCCTCCTGATATCTTTTTGTTCAGGGGAGTCCCGACCTTCATGTCTTTGATGTCATACAAACCCAGGCTGTGCAGGACATTCTCGACCTTTCTCCTGATCTCTTCATCCTTCATGTTGCCAAAACAGAGTTTGGCATTGTAGAAGAGATTATCAAATACCGTAAGTTCCTCGATCAACAGGTCATCCTGAGACACATACCCGATAAGTCCCTTGACCCTGTCAGATTCATTATGGATATTCAGACCGTTGATAAGTACCTCCCCTGAGTCAGGTTTGTTGGTGCCGTTAAGTACACTGAGAAGAGTTGATTTTCCTGCTCCTGAAGCACCCATAATACCAATCAGCCTGCCTGATTCTTCAGCAAAACTCATTGAGTGTAATCCAACCTGCCCTCCCTTGAACTTATACTCTATGTTCCTGACTTCATAAACTACCCTTGATGCAAGTACGCTTTCGTCAAGGAACTGCCTTATCACTTCCGAGTAGTAGATAGGTTTGCTGCTCATGAATTTGAGCGATGCCCCTCTTTCAAAGAGATAGACCTTATCCTCATGCCTGAGCTGTCCGCTGAGCAGGAGCTCACCAGTGCCGAAAGATCTTACAAAAAGCATGTCGGCCTGCGGGAGATTCAGAACCCGGACCTGTCCTCTTATCGTTTCATTGATTATATGATGCGTCTTCTCATACCTGGTATTGCGGTCGTTGTCTATTATCAGTATCTGAGATGACTCCAGCACTTCTGACCTTTCCGACAGCACAAACTGATGTATGAGCTGGTAATCTTCAGGATTTACATTAAACCCTTCCGCAGCAGTGATAATAAACTCAAGCTCGGTGTTGCTCACTTCAGCTTCGTCTGAACGGCAGTATTCAAGCAACTGGACCAGCACAATAATCTTCTGGTTAAGAGTAAGCTGGGTTCCGATGTCAAAACATATCTTAATTATCCTTACCGAGATAGCCGCATTCCTGCGTGCCTCGTTACCTTTCTTAAGTCTCAGCTGTGCCTCGGCATAATAGGCATCGAAGATCCTGAGATAGGCATTGACTCCCTCCTGGTTCAGCTGCGGTCTGAGAAATGCCTCAACCACCCTGCGCCGGTCACTCTCATTACCCTGCGCCGGGGCAATGATAGCGAAAAGATGCATCAGGGTATTAAGTATCTTCTCATTCATCGTGGAGTCTCTTTGACATCATAAATATGACGGGTCCTGGATGATATATAACGAAGCTTGCTCTCCTATATTATCTGTTTCCTGTCAATATGGCATGAAATCGTAATAGCATCAGGTATGGCAAATTAATTGAACAATGGAGGGAAAGGATTAATAAAATGGACTTTGAAAATTTTACTATTAAGGCACAGGAATCGGTTCAGAAGGCTCTTGCCATAGCCGGCAGCAAGGGGCACCAGGCGATAGAATGCGGTCACCTCCTGAAAGGCATTATGACCGAAGCAGAAAGTATCGTGTCATATATTATGTCAAGAGCCGGCATTAATAGCCAGGCTTTCAGCAAGGCACTGGATGATATCATCGATGCATATCCACGGGTCAGCGGAGGGGACCCTTATTTTTCCTCTTCGTGCTCAAAGGTGTTCAAACGTTCAGCAGATCATGCTTCCAGGATGAAGGACCGGTTTGTCTCGGTAGAGCACCTTCTCATGGCTCTTTCCGAGTCTTCAGACAGGGTTGCCGCACTGATGAAGGAAGAGGGACTTTCCACAGAGGTACTGGCCACTGCAATCAGTGATTTACGAAAGGGCTCAAAGGTAAACAGCCAGACCTCCGAGGAGACCTATGACTCGCTTAACAGGTATGCCATTGACCTGAATGAGCGTGCCAGGGCCGGCAAGCTGGACCCTGTCATCGGACGGGATGAGGAAATACGGCGTGTGCTGCAGATACTCTCGCGCAGGACAAAGAACAATCCTGTGCTTGTCGGTGAACCAGGAGTGGGTAAGACTGCGATAGCTGAAGGCCTGGCACACAGGATAGTACGCGGAGACGTCCCCGAAGACCTGATCAGCAAGAAGATATATTCGCTTGACATGGGTGCTCTCATCGCAGGCGCCAAGTATAAGGGCGAATTCGAAGAGAGGCTGAAATCGGTGGTCAATGAGGTAATAGCTTCTGAAGGTAATGTTATCCTGTTTATCGATGAGATTCATACTCTTGTAGGTGCCGGCAAGGGCGAGGGAGCCATGGACGCGGCCAACATACTTAAGCCGGCACTGTCAAGGGGTGACCTTCGTGCCATAGGCGCAACAACACTGAATGAGTACCAGAAGTACTTTGAGGCTGACAAGGCCCTGGAAAGGCGTTTCCAGGTTGTTATGATAAATGAGCCAGACAGGGCGGATGCTATCTCTATCCTCAGGGGCCTCAGGGAGAAGTACGAGGCTCACCACAAGGTTATAATCAGGGACGAAGCCATAATCTCTGCCGTCGATCTGTCATACCGGTATATCACGGACAGGTTCCTGCCTGACAAGGCTATAGACCTTATTGACGAGGCAGCAGCCAGATTGAGGCTGGAGATGAATTCGGTACCCGAAGAGATTGACACGGCAGACAGGTCAATACGACAGCTGGAGATTGAACGCGAAGCTGTACGCCGCGATGGCGATACTGCAAAGGAAAAAGAGCTATCGAGAGAGATAGCTGACATCTCGGCCGGCAGGGACGAACTGAAAGCCCGATGGCGATCGGAGAAAGAGCTGGTGGAGAGCCTTCAGAAGAAAAAACAGGAGGCTGAGGAGCTGAAGTTCGAAGCAGAGAATGCAGAGAGGTCAGGAGACTATGGCAAGGTTGCAGAGATACGTTATGGCAAGCTGGTGGAGAACGAAAATGAGACTGAGAGACTGAGGCAGCAGATTGAGGAGAAGCGCAATGCCGGATCGATGGTACGTGACGACGTCCGCTCCGATGATATTGCAGAGATAGTGGCCAGGTGGACAGGCATACCTGTCTCACGTATGCTTGAGAGTGAAAAGGACAAACTCCTGAGACTGGAGGAGGAGTTGCATAAAAGAGTAGTAGGCCAGGATGAAGCCATAACAGCCGTCTCGGACGCTGTACGCCGGTCAAGGGCAGGTCTCCAGGATGAGAAAAAGCCGGTAGGATCATTCATATTCCTGGGAACGACAGGTGTTGGTAAGACAGAGCTGGCAAGAGCCCTGGCTGAATATCTTTTCAATAATGAGAACCTGATGACACGGATTGACATGACTGAATATCAGGAGAGGCACAGCGTGTCAAGGCTCATAGGTGCACCTCCCGGATATGTTGGTTATGACGAAGGAGGCCAGCTTACCGAAGCTGTAAGACATAAGCCGTACTCTGTTGTACTTCTTGATGAGATTGAAAAAGCCCATCCTGATGTCTTTAATATACTGCTTCAGCTGCTTGACGACGGCAGGCTTACGGATAACAAGGGCCGTACCGTTAACTTCCGCAACACTATTATCATCATGACTTCAAACCTTGGCTCGTCACTGATACGCGAAAGCATTGAGGAGAGCAACGGTGATCTTTCCGAAGAACAAGCCGGGAGGCTCCGTGGTCAGCTGATCCAGATGCTGCGCACAAGCCTGCGGCCAGAGTTTGTTAACCGTGTTGACGAGATAGTGATGTTCAGACCGCTGACCATTGAACAGATTAAGGATGTCGTCAGGCTTCAGTTTGGCAGGGTGGCACACATGCTCGGGGAAAAGGGTATCGTCAGCGAGATAACGGACAGGGCAGTAGACTGGCTGGCAGACAAAGGGTTTGACCCGTTATTCGGTGCAAGACCCGTGAAAAGACTTATTCAGAAGGAGATAGTTAACGAACTGTCTAAAGAGATAATCGCCGGGAGTATCGATAAGTCAGGAAAAGTCAGGATAGATGTGCAGGCAGGCAGACTTCATATTACCAATGTCTAGTAAGGTCCGACACGATGGAAACTCTCAGTGCAGCTTTCACGGTCAGGATAGATGTCAAGCGACTTATGTAGCTGCAGCAGCTCAAAGAGCTCTCCTGCGGGAGGCGTCAGGGAACAGAGCCTGAAAGTACAATAGTTTGACCTGGCCACACGAAGCAGGTGAAGAAACATTGCAAAGGCAGTACTGTCGAGATAGTTTACACCATCCATATCTATGACTACCTTTGAATATGGTGTCTCGAATAACCTGATAATTGCAGGTCTTATCGAGTCAACATTCAGTGCATTTATCCTGTCGGTTGTGAAACTAATAATGTCAACCCCGTCAAGTCTTTCTGATTGTACCATCCCGGTTTACCTGTTTTTGCTGAGATAATCCTTTACCTCCAGAATAACCCTGCTGGCATCCGTCTCAAACCTTGCGATGTAATCTACGTATTTCTCTTTCTGGACACCCTCCTTGGCCTGCAGCTCGAACTCCTTGAGCATCCTGGCAGTTTCATCCATGCCCATAACTGTTACCGATCCTTTTGCTTTGTGGGCAAGCAACCCCAGCTCATAATACTTTTCCTGACTGAGGAGGTCTTTCATCCCGGACAAAAATTCAGGTATCTGGTTAATGAAGATTCCGGCTATCTCTTCCATTGTCTCAATATCTCCTCCGGTTATGTTTGTCAGATAGTCAGGGTTGAATGAGGTATATTCCATATGCAGAAATTTGATTTATGATACAAATATAGAAATAATGGAACCACCGGGCTACCAGAAATGTCGGAAAAGGCCGGGCCAAAAATGATTTAAAGCAGTTTTTTTCGATCGAAAAACCCTACTTTTGCCAGTAAATAAAAAGCACTGCGATATGAAAAGCACCCCGTTTCTGAAGTACCATGAGGCCCTGGGAGCCAGAATAATTCCTTTTGCCGGCTACAACATGCCTGTTGAATATGAGGGTATTAATGAAGAGCACCTCACTGTCCGGAGCAGGATTGGAGTATTTGATGTTTCTCATATGGGTGAGTTCTGGGTAAACGGCCCGCATGCACTGGAGTTCCTGCAGCATATAACCACAAATGATGTGTCTGCTCTTACTGACGGCAAGGTGCAGTATACCTGCTTCCCGAACGGGAAGGGGGGGATAGTTGATGACCTGCTTGTATACCGTGTTAATGCAGAAAAATACCTGTTGGTTGTAAATGCCGCAAATATTGAAAAGGACTGGGAATGGTGTGTCAGGCACGCGGAACGATTTGGTATTGAAACAGGTCCGGGAAAGGATCTGCATAATGCATCCGACTGGACTGCCCAGCTTGCAGTACAGGGTCCGCTGGCACTTAAAGCCATGCAAAAGCTTACAGATGAACCTGTTGTTGACATGGAATACTATACTTTTAAAGTACTCACCTTTGCGGGTATAGAGAAGGTGATCTTCTCAACGACAGGATATACCGGTGCCGGAGGATGCGAGATCTATGTCCGTAATGAAGACGCCGCTGGTCTGTGGGAAGCAGTTTTCAGAGCAGGGGAGGAGTATGGAATAAAACCAGTCGGGCTGGGTGCAAGGGATACCCTGAGGCTCGAGATGGGATATTGCCTCTACGGAAATGACATAAATGATACCACTTCGCCTATAGAGGCCGGACTGGGATGGATTACCAAATTCGCTGCAGGTAAGGATTTTATTGACAGGGATCTGCTCCTTAAGCAAAAGGAGGAGGGAACGGAAAGGCGCCTGAAAGGATTTGTGATGATTGACAGAGGCATCCCCAGGCAGCATTATGAAGTTGTTGATGCCGATGGCAACACTATAGGAGAGGTGACTTCCGGTACAATGTCCCCGGTATTGAAACAGGGAATAGGTATGGCATACCTTAACAAAGGATACTGGAAGACCGATACGGAAATCTTTATCCGTGTCAGGGGCAAGGATCTGAAAGCACGGACCACTGGATTGCCCTTTATAAAACAATGACAACCAGCACTTATCTGTCACCATGATGGAAAAGAAGAGCCTGGAAATATGCTTTACACCTGCGATTTTTGAAGTTCACGCTGACAGTGAAGCTGTAGTGGTCGTTATAGATGTGCTGCGTGCTACAAGTTCAATATGCACTGCGTTTGCAAACGGTGTAAGGTCAATAATACCGGTGTCTACCGTGGAGGAGGCAAAGATCATGAAGAAGAGAGGCTATCTTCTTGCTGCTGAACGTGACGGATTTGTTCTTGATTTTGCAGATTTCGGTAACTCCCCATATAATTTCACAGCCGGGAAGGTGAAGGACAGAACAGTGGCATACAGCACCACAAATGGAACCGGCATTATGAAGCAGGCATCGGAGTGTCATGACGTTGTTATAGGATCATACCTCAACTTCTCCGCCCTGTGCAACTGGCTCGGGGAACAGGATCGCAAGGTGATCATCGTATGTGCAGGCTGGAAGTCGAGGTTCAGCCTCGAGGATGCTGTATGCGCAGGTGCAATAGCGGAAAGACTCCTCGAGGGAGGCAGGTTTACTACTATCTGCGACTCCGTACATGCTGCCACCGATCTGTGGAAATGTGCAAAGACAGACCTGATGGGATACATCGAGAAAGCAGCCCAGAGGTCAAGACTTAAAGAGAAGGGTCTTGATGATTGTCTCAAATATTGTCATACATTTGATGTGACAAGTGTAATTCCTGTGCTTCGCAGCGGACGGCTTGTAACAATTTGAAGGGAAGCGTGATGCTGGTGACCGGCATGGATGAATGATATAAGAGACGGAAGAGGTTGTTAACAAAAAACCGATAATTTATTAATGAACCTCCAATTTTTAACAGATACGAATGATATTTGAAGCTTATTTACAACAAGGGGATATTAGTTAATTCGACAATATTGGTATTATTTCCTACCTTAATAATTAAATCTGATTATAATGAAAAAGCACAATTTTTACGCAGGACCCTCAATCATGCCACAGTACACTAATTTGCAGGTGATTGAAGCTATTAAGGACTTCGCAGGAACAGGCCTTTCAATTATGGAGGTCTCACATCGCAGCAAGGAGTTTGTAGCTGTTATGGATAGTGCAGTGGCGCATGTGAAAGAGCTTCTTGATGTCCCGGCTGGATATTCGGTTATCTTCCTCGGAGGAGGAGCCAGCCTTCAGTTTGCAATGGTGCCTATGAACATGTTCGAAAAGAAAGCTGCCTATATCAATACCGGGGAGTGGGCCGGAAAAGCGATCAAGGAAGCCAGGCTCTTTGGCGAGGTGGTAGAGGTGGCTTCGTCCAAAGACCACAATTTCAATTATATACCAAAGAATTTTGACGTTCCTGCTGATGCTGACTACTTCCATTTTACAACCAACAATACTATCTACGGTACTGAGTGGAAGAAGGATCCGGATGTGAGCGTCCCTCTTGTTGCAGATATGTCATCCGATATCTTCAGTCGCCCGATAGATGTCTCAAAGTATTCTATAATATACGGCGGTGCCCAGAAAAACCTGGCCCCTGCCGGTGTTACCTTCGTGATCATCAAGGATTCAGCACTGGGCAGGGTTACACGCCCCATCCCTACTATGCTGAATTACAAGACCCACATTGACAAGGAATCGATGTTTAATACTCCTCCTGTACTGCCTGTGTTTGCAGCACTGAAGACACTTGAGTGGCTGAAGCAGAAGGGTGGAGTGGATGCCATGCATAAGATAAACATGGAGAAGGCAGCACTTCTTTATGACGAGATAGAGCGCAACAAACTGTTTGTGCCCACTGTTCCTGACCCTGAAGACAGGTCTCTGATGAACGTATGTTTTGTCATGTCTGAGAATTACAAGGAAATTGAAAAGGAATTTGCAGCATATGCCAAGCTTAAGGGTATGGTGGGTATAGAAGGCCACCGCTCGGTAGGCGGTTTCCGTGCTTCACTCTACAACGCCCTGCCTATTGAGAGCGTGAAGGCTCTGGTTGAGTGTATGAAGGAATTTGCCAACAAATATTAAAAGAGGATATCATGAAAGTACTGGTTGCCACAGAAAAACCCTTTGCATCCGCTGCCATCACGCAGATACGTGAAGCAGTGGAAAAGGGAGGCCATGAGATGGTCCTCCTGGAAAAGTACAAGACGCCGCAGGAACTATATGCTGTTGCAGGGGATGCCGATGCAATGATAGTGCGCTCCGATATTGTAGATGCAGCGTTGATCGGAGCGGCTCCGAAGCTGAAGATTGTTGTAAGGGCAGGTGCGGGTTATGACAATCTGGATCTTAATGCATGCACGGGAAATAATATCGTTGCAATGAATACGCCGGGTCAGAACTCAAACGCGGTTGCCGAGCTGGCATTCGGCATGATGCTCTTTTCAGCACGTGGAGGCTTTGACGGTAAGACCGGGTCGGAACTGATGGGTAAGACCCTGGGCCTGCATGCCTTTGGAAACGTGGGAAAATGTATGGCACACATCGGAACCGGCCTGGGAATGAAAATCCTGGCTTTTGATCCTTTCGTCGACAGGAAAATCATGACTGATGCCGGTGTAACACCCGTGGAAACGGTGGAGGACCTCTATTCATCATGCCAGTATGTGTCACTGCACATCCCTGCCAATGACAGGACGAGAAACTCAATCGGGGAAAAGCTCCTGTCACTCATGCCCCCCGGGGCCGTACTTGTCAATACTGCCCGCAAGGAGGTGATCAACGAGGCTGAACTGGTTACTGTGATGGAGAAGAGAAGTGACATGAAATATCTTTCGGATGTTGCTCCTGATAATGCGGAGCTCTATGCACAGAAATTTGCAGGCCGGTATTTCTTTACCCCGAAGAAGATGGGGGCACAGACTGAAGAGGCGAATATTAACGCCGGAGTAGCTGCCGCAAGGCAGATAGTGTCATTTTTTGCCACCGGAGACGAGACTTTCAGAGTGAATAAACCAAAATAGAAAACCGAATCATTTTATATGGCTTTAGTAAAACCTTTCAGGGGCGTCAGGCCGCCAGCCGATATGGCGTCAGAGATAGCCTGTCTGCCCTACGATGTAATGAATTCAGAAGAGGCGGCTGCAATGGCCCGGGGCAGAGAGAAATCACTTCTTCATATAACCAAGTCGGAGATAGACCTGCCGAAAGGTACCGATGTTCACTCCGAAGAGGTCTATCATAAGGCCTTTGAAAACTTCACCGAATGGCAGAAGAGAGGATGGCTTGTACAGGATGCCGAGCCTCATTTCTATATATATGCACAGACAATGAATGGCCGTACACAGTACGGCATAGTAGGCGCGGCAGCAGTTGCGGACTATCTTTCAGGAGTAATTAAAAAGCATGAGCTTACCCGCCCGGATAAAGAGGAGGACCGGATGGTGCATGTCAGAGTCAATAATGCAAATATTGAACCTGTATTCTTTGCCTATCCTGCAGTAAGTGAGCTTGATGATATTGTTGAGGGTATCGTCGGGAAGCAAAAGCCCGAATATGATTTCGTCGCAGAAGATGGTATTGGGCATCATTTCTGGGTAGTGTGGGATGAGAAAACAAACGATGCGATTGAAAATATCTTTGCTGAAAAAGTCCCTTTCATCTATGTGGCGGATGGTCACCACCGGACAGCTGCAGCAGCCCTCGTGGGCAAGGAGAAGATGGAAAAGAACAGTGCCCACAGGGGAGATGAAGAGTATAACTTCTTCATGGCTGTCCATTTCCCCGATGATCAGCTCCGGATAATGGATTACAACCGGCTTGTGAAGGATCTTAACGGCATGACCCCGGACCAGCTTCTGTCCAGGCTTGAAGAGTCGTTTGAAATAGAAGAGAAAGGGGCAGACACATATAAGCCCGACAGACTTCATAACTTTGGCATGTATCTCAACGGGAAATGGTATAGCCTGACAGCAAAAGAAGGAACATTCAATAATGATGATCCTATTGGAGTCCTTGATGTTACGATTCTTACTGAGAAGGTCCTTCTGCCTCTTCTTGACATACAGGATCTCAGGCGTTCAAAGCGGATCGACTTTGTGGGAGGGATAAGAGGCCTGGACGAGCTGAAGAGGAGGGTTGACGACGGTGAGATGAAGGTTGCCTTTGCACTATACCCTGTCTCGATGAAGCAACTCATAACCATAGCTGACACAGGCAACATTATGCCTCCCAAGACTACATGGTTTGAGCCCAAGCTCAGAAGCGGCCTGGTAATTCATAAGCTTGACTGATTAGTCAACCGGTGTCCTGATGCACGAAATTGCGGGTAACATACGAATGCTTCTTGAGGAGCTTCCATCTGGAGTGTCTCTTGTTGCGGTTACCAAGACCCGCACCCCGGAAGAGGTTCTTGAGGCTTACAATGCCGGTCTGCGTACGTTTGGCGAGAACAGGGTGCAGGAGATGGCAGCAAAGAAACTGGTCCTTCCTCCTGACATCTCATGGCATCTTATAGGACACCTCCAGTCGAACAAAGTGAGGCAGGCTGTTTCTACTGCTTCGGTGATTGAATCTGTTGATACGTTAAGGCTCCTGAGGTTGATAGATGATGAGGCCTCCACCCAGGGAAAGGCCATTGATTGCCTTCTTCAGATCCATATAGCTACTGAAGAGACGAAGTCGGGCTTCAGCCTTACCGAGGCCAGGGAAACAGACTGGAGCCGGGTGGTATCTGACCTGAAAGCCGTGAAGATATGCGGTGTGATGGGAATGGCAACCTTCACAGAAGATACGGAGAAGGTCAGGAGTGAATTCAGAACCCTGGCCGGAACATTCAGACATCTACGCGATACCCACTTTGCAGGTGAAAGCTGTTTCCGGGATATTTCGATGGGCATGTCCGGCGACTGGCAGGTGGCAATCGAGGAGGGAAGCACAATAATAAGGGTGGGAACACTTATATTTGGAGAACGAATAAAGAAATAAGATGAGTACAATCAACACACGTTACCTGGGGCTCGAACTTAAAAGCCCTATCATTGCCGGGAGTTCAAATTTCACATCAAAGGTTGAATCTGTGGTGGAGGCGGAGGCAGCAGGTGCAGGAGCCGTGGTTCTGAAGTCTCTTTTTGAGGAACAGATAGTCTCTATGGCTCATTCAATGGCATCGAAGGAGTCCTACCCGGAAGCCGACGACTACCTTCAGTATTATACCCGGACTAACAGTGTGGAGTCATATCTTGATCTTGTGGCAGGGGCACGCAGGAGGGTGAAAATACCTGTTATTGCAAGCATCAACTGCTTCTCTCCGCAGGGCTGGACCGATTTTGCAGTTGAAATAGAAAAAGCAGGGGCAAGTGCACTGGAGGTTAACATATTCTTCATGCCCACAGACAAGCACCAGGGAAGCACCGAATCAGAAGCTGTTTACTTTAAGATCATCGATAACCTGAAAAGGAAACTGCAGATACCTGTTAGCGTGAAGATCGGACTCAGGTTTTCAAATCTCCTGAACTTCGTGTGGCAGATGCATAACCATGGTGCTGCCGGAGTTGTCATGTTTAACAGGTTCTATGAACCTGATTTTGATATAAAAAACATGAATGTGGTGCCTGCCTCAGTACTTTCCAATCCGTCAGAGCAGCGTTACGTGCTTCGCTGGGTGGGGATGGTGAGCTCACAGGATTCGCCAATCGACATCTCGGCATCAACAGGTGTGTTCACGGGTGAGGACGCCATAAAATACCTCCTGGCAGGTGCCACAACGGTGCAGGTATGCTCGGCTCTTTATAAGCGCGGGTTTAAGGTAATAACCGAAATCAACGAGGCACTCCATAAATGGATGGATGGCAAAGAGTTCAGGACGATCGACGATTTCAGGGGTAAGCTTAATTACAGAAACATTGAGAACCCCTCACTCTTCGAGAGATCACAGTTCATGAAGCACTACAGTTCATATATTTAGAAACTGATCACACTGCGAGGAGCATGATCAGCTCCCTTGCCAGTTTCTGCTTTGGAGTATCATACTTCTCAATTTCATTTTCCAGCCTTGAAATGATATTGGCACGATCATCTTCGCTTATTGACGGGGAACAGTTGTCAATCACGGTGAAGCATTCAAGGGAGGTCATATAGTCACCTGCCATGAAAGCTTCTGTCAGTGCAATGGCATGATCAGAATAATCGAGACCTGACTGCCAGCATGAGGATGCCAGCATGGCTATGGAATCCTGCCTGCTGACTGCCATAAGCGACTTAATAACTTCGGCTTTCCCGGCATTCTCTTTCATATCGTTGAAGAGACTGGATATAGTAAGCTTAATAACTTCATCATCAGACTTATCATAATAAGAGGCAAGCGCAAGCAGGGCACCCTCAAAGGGTACCTCAGTCCGTAATAACCTGATCCTTTCGTCTATCTCGCGCAGTCTTCCGCTTTCTAGCAGCCTGACAAGCTCAGCAAGCTTCTTTTCTGATCTTTCCATACCGTATGATTTTAAACAAATTTATGGCTAAATAATAACTTAAGGGCAAATCCGTTTAATAAAAAAAAGTGTAAATTGGTCGGATATTAGCCTGTGTACAATAAAACAAAAATCATTATGAATAGTAAGCTTAAAATTCTGCCACTGATTATGGGAGTGATAGCTCTCGCATTCTGCCTGGCGGCAACATCCTGTAAAGGAAAGACAAAAGGGGAGGGCTCCAGGGAAAAAGAGGAGACTGTCAGTCCTGATGAACAGACATTGGAACAGATTAAGAGTGCAGAAAAGGTTTTCAATGCTCTGCCTACTCCCCTGGAAGTTGCTCAGTTGATCAAGGAAGCAGGGGCAAAATTCGATGCTACACTCCTAAACCCGGTCGAAAACAAGAGCAACTACACCACCAGCAAGAGCATGGCGTTGAATCTTGGAACCTATGTCTGTGACCTCAGCTTTGCCAGCATGTATGATGAAACATCCCTGCTTGTAAATTATCTTGAAGCGGCTGAAGATATGGCTACCGGTCTTGGTATACTCGATGCAATAGATGAAACGACAATAGAGAGACTTGAGCAGAACATTAATAACCGTGACGTAATCATGGAGATAGTCTCGGAGACATTCCTCAATTCACAGGCATACCTTGAAGATGATGAGCAACATGCTGTTGCTGCTACTATTATTGCCGGAGGCTTCGTCGAGGGGCTCTATATTTCTACCAATATGGTAGATATGAAAAACTTCAAGGGCAACAAACTTGTAGGAACCATTGCCGACCAGAAGATGTCGGTCGATGATCTTATCAGGTTGCTCGAGTCATATACGGACAACACGGCAATCCGTGAGCTTCTTGGACCGATACGTGAGCTGAAAACCCTTTTCGACAAAATTGAACGTTCAACGGATCCTTCTTCTTCCCAGTATGACGAGAAGTCAGGTATGACAGAGATCACCGGTGCAGCCAGGTCTGAGGTCAGGCAGGATACTTTCCTTGCCATAAAGGACAAGGTGGAAGAGATCAGAAACATTTATGTAAAATAGATACCCATGAGACAGTTTATACAGACATTACTGATAACGGTACTCCTCTCTCTCCTGGTTCCGGGGGAAGCTTCCGCTCAGTGCAAGGGTTTTGCCAAATCGTTATGCAAAACGGAGCTTGGCGCTTATCTTCATGATGGCAATTATCACGCTGCCGTACTAGTCGAAGGTGAGGAGGCAGAACTATACAAAACATTTTATTCTGACCTTGAATATCGTCTCGTCATCTGTGGCGCCGACGGATTGCCTCCTATTGAGTTTGCCGTTTACGATGCTACAGGAAAGGTGCTGTATTCCAATGAAGAGGGGGGGCTGACAAATATCTGGGATTTCAAACTCGAGTCGAGCCAGCAACTCAAGGTAGTTGTAAAAGTCACCACCTTTGGAACCCGTGATCAGCTGCCTGCCAGCGGTTGCGTGGCCATTATGTTCGGGTTTAAGGCTAAGTAATCATACATAGAATAATATTGGGAGGCAGTCCAGGCTGCCTCTTTTCTTTTAATGCTAACCCACATCTAAGGCAAATTATTCATGAAGAAGCCTGATAACCAGATTATAGTCATCTTCGGCGGCAGGGGAGACCTTGCCATAAGGAAGATCATCCCATCATTGCATGCTCTTTACATACAGGGTATAATGCCTGAGAGATTCGCCATTCTGGTTACCGGCAGGGGTAAGATCACAGACGACACGTACCGCAATGAGGTGAAGAAGGCTGTAGCAGAAGCTCATACCGAGAGAATGAGCCATGACGACAAGGGGTTTGTTGAGTCATTCTCTTACATAAGTATGGATCCTTCCGTGGCGGCTGACTATAATTTCCTTGCAGAAAGGATAGGAGAGGCAAGGGATAAGGCCGGGACAGGAGGCAATACCCTTTACTACCTCTCCGTACCGCCTGAGCTATATAAAGATATCCCGCGGTATCTGGCACACCAGGGACTGAATAACGAAGGCGACGGTTGGAAAAGGATTATCATTGAGAAACCGTTTGGCTATGATTATGCCAGCGCTGTTAGTCTTAATGCTGCTCTCCTTGAGTACTGGAATGAGAGCCAGTTGTACCGTATTGATCATTATCTCGGAAAAGAGACAGTACAGAATATCCTTGTAACGCGGTTCTCCAACGGCATCTTCGAACCTCTGTGGAACAGGAACTATGTAAACCATGTTGAGATAACCTCTTCCGAGAGTCTCGGAGTGGAGAAGAGAGGAGCCTACTATGAGGATACAGGTGCCCTCCGCGACATGATACAGAACCACCTTTTACACCTGGTCGGCTTTATCGCCATGGAACCCCCGTCCTCAATCAACTCCACCTCTATCAGAAATGAGCTTGTAAAAGTGTTTGAGTCATTCCGGCCGATAAAGTACGAGGAGGTGGGCAGCAACTCGCTCAGGGGACAGTACAGCGGAGCACATGTAAGGGGAGAATGGCTTGAGGGTTACCGTAACGAGGCAAATGTGGACCCGGCATCAACCACTGAAACGTTTGCTGCACTTAAGGTATATATTGACAATTGGCGGTGGGGCGGGGTCCCTTTTTATATCAGGACCGGCAAGAGGCTGCCTACACGTGTTACAGAAGCTGTGATACACTTCAAGCCGACACCGCACTATCTTTTCTCCTCGAAGAGCAGATGTGAAGGATGTAATCAGCTGATAATACGGATTCAGCCAGACGAGGGTATGTTACTGAGATTCGGAATGAAAATACCAGGGGCAGGATTTAATGTAAAGAATGTGAATATGGATTTTCATTATGCCGATCTCGCTTCAGGACGCCTCCCCGAAGCCTACGAGCGCCTGATATACGACTGTATGAATGGTGACTCAACACTTTACACCCGGTCGGACGCTGTCCTGGCAGCATGGAGATTCCTCGAGCCGGTTATTAACGCATGGAAAAATGACCCTTCAATCCCGCTTTATGGTTA
This sequence comes from Bacteroidota bacterium, assembly GCA_003250475.1. Lineage (GTDB taxonomy): Bacteria > Bacteroidota > Bacteroidia > Bacteroidales > VadinHA17 > SR-FBR-E99. Next base: position 40,708 of record QKGI01000114.1, read on the forward strand.
CCCTGCCGGAACATGGGGACCTGAAAAAGCTGATGATCTCATCGAGGAGGCTGATCTGACATGGAGATATCCATGTAAAAATCTTGCAGATGATGGTGTTTATTGTGAATTATAATTAGTTTTATAGCCTGTTAACTACTGATCATGTCACAATCAGTCAGAGTGTTCCCTTCCCGTGAAGCCCTGGCTCAAAGCTTTGCGGAGATGCTTATAAGGGATCTGGACCGTATAGAGCCGGATCATTACTATACTGTTGCACTTTCCGGTGGCTCAACCCCGGAATATGTCTTCCGGTATCTTTCCGACAATTATGCTGACAGGATTGACTGGGAGAAGCTTATGATATTCTGGGGTGACGAACGATGCGTGCCGCCGGAGGAGAAGGACAGCAATTACAGGATGGCTTATGAAAGCCTCCTGCAGAATGTTCCGATACCCGACACAAACATTTTCAGGATTCGTGGAGAGGATGACCCGGCTTTGGAAGCGAAACAGTATGCGGAGCTTGTTGGCAGCATTGTGCCTGCTTTTAATGGTGTGCCGCAGTTTGACCTGATGCTGCTTGGACTGGGTGAGGATGGCCACACGGCATCGATATTTCCTGACAGACCCGACCTGCTGACGGCATCGGCGTTATATGTCGTGGCGATCAAACCTGAAAATAAACAGAAAAGAATTACTGCAACGGGAAGAATCATTATTAATTCTTCCAAAATATATTATATTGTGACCGGAAAAGGCAAAGCAGCTATTGTATCGGAAATCATTGAGGGGAAGAGCGGTGCGGAACAATATCCTGCTTCCAGGATAAAGCCCGTCTCGGGGCATCTTGTTTGGATGCTCGACAGCGAGGCTGCATCGCTGCTGACAAAATAAACAACTAACATATAAGTAATATTTGTTTTTATGATAGCAGGCATCCTCAGGGAAACAGGAAGTGAGAACAGAGTAGCTCTCCTTCCTGCTGAAACGGCAGCCATCATCAAGCTCGGACTGGAAGTTCTCGTAGAAGAGGGCGCCGGCGAAAGAGCTTATGCCTCTGATAACGATTACATTACTGCAGGCGCGAAAGCGGTCTCAAGAAATGAGGTCATATCAAAGGCTGATATGCTGCTTACGGTTAATCCTCCTTTGCAAGATGATATTGGTTTATTCAGGGAGGGACAGATACTCTTCACGGTACTCAACCCGGTTGATAACAGAGAGTGGCTTGAGAAGGTACGTCAGAAGAGAGTTACGGTTATGGCACTTGACCTCGTTCCGAGGATTACACGTGCGCAGTCGATGGACATTCTCTCTTCAATGGCCACTGTGGCCGGTTACAAGGCAGTGCTTGAGGCGGCATCGATGTTGCCAAGGTTCTTTCCTATGTTTATGTCAGCTGCCGGAACCATCAAACCGGCACGGGTGCTTATCCTTGGTGCCGGTGTGGCCGGACTGCAGGCCATAGCCATTGCCCGTAAGCTGGGAGCAGTCGTGGAGGTGTTTGATGTAAGGTCTGCCGTGAAGGAAGAGGTGAAGAGCCTCGGAGGCAAGTTCATCGAGGTGGAGGGTGCAGTTGAAGATGCTGCCGCAGGCGGTTATGCTGTCGAACAGACAGAAGACTTCAAGAAAAGACAACAGGAACTTATACAGGAACGTGCCGCTGCCGCTGACGTCATCATAGCCACAGCACAGATCCCGGGCAGGAAAGCCCCGGTGCTGATCCTGAAGGAGACCGTTGGCAGGATGAAGTCAGGATCGGTGATAATTGACCTGGCAGCTTCAACCGGTGGTAACTGTGAACTGACACAGAACGGGACTGATCTTGTTGTCGGTGGCGTAAAAATACTGGGCAGATCGGACTATCCGTCCGCCATGCCGGCAGATGCCAGCAAAATGTTCGGAAGTAATATTTTAAACCTCCTGAAGATAATGGCAGATGGCAAAGGCAACGCCACAATTGATATGACCGACGAAATAATTGCCGGTACTGCCGCCGTCCATTCAGGTGAGTATGCCAGCCAGCGAGTTAAACAGATGCTTGATATTAAACAGAGTTAATAATGGAAGGATTTCTCGAATTTTTTTTGGCGAACAGAGGTATCATTTATATGGTCATCCTCTCTGTATTCCTTGGTATCGAGGTTATAAGCCATGTGCCGGCTATTCTTCATACCCCTCTTATGTCTGGTGCCAATGCCATCCACGGGGTTGTAATCATTGGAGCAATAATTGTAATGGGACATGCTGAGTCAACAGGTTCAATGATACTCGGGTTTCTTGCTGTTGTCCTTGGCACTCTCAACGTCGTCGGCGGCTTCGTGGTCACCGACAGGATGCTCGAAATGTTTAAAAAGAAAAAATAAAGTATTAATTCCCTGACAGTTTCAAAAACCGGACTTATGAATGACGTCTCGCAGTTTTCCGCAGGTCTTTCCATACTAGAGATAACCTATATTCTTGCTTCAGTACTTTTTATACTGGGGTTGAAAATGCTCAGTCACCCTCTCACAGCCAGGAGGGGTAACATACTTGCTGCCATCGGCATGATCATGGCCATAGCCGCCACCCTGCTCTTCCATGAAAAGGATGGGAAACCGATAGGGAATATCGGTTGGATATTGGGTGCAATGGTCATAGGTACAATCATAGGATGGGTTATTGCCAAAAGAGTAAAGATGACTGCCATGCCGCAGCTGGTATCCTTCTTTAATGGTATGGGGGGAGCCGCCGCTGCACTTATATCCATGATGGAGTTCCCGCATGTGAGCCAGGAACTGATTGCACGGACAGGAATGGCAAACGGTCATGTACTGGCAATACTCCTAGGACTTGTCATCGGGTCAGTATCGTGGGCAGGAAGTATGATTGCCTTTGGTAAACTTGATGGCTGGATTGGCGATCTCAGGGTGAAAGCCATGAAGTTCGTCAATCTGTTTATCCTTGCTGTGATAGTTGGATTCATTGTGTACATAATGACACGTGATGTCCAGGCATCAGCTGAACTGACGCCGATGATAATCATCCTCTTTGCATTGTCAGTAGCCTATGGCGTTCTTTTCGTGATGCCTATCGGAGGTGCAGATATGCCGGTGGTAATATCGCTCCTGAACAGCTTTACGGGTGTGGCTGCCGCTATGGGAGGGTTCCTCTACAGCAACCAGGCAATGCTCACCGGAGGTATTCTTGTAGGATCAGCCGGTACTATCCTGACAATACTGATGTGTAAGGCTATGAACAGGTCTCTGTTAAACGTTATTATCGGTGTGTTCGGAGGAGGAGGCCAGGCTGCCGCCGGTACTGAGGGAAGTATCAAAGAGATAACGGTATCGGATACAGCCGTTCTGCTGAGCTACTCAAAGAAGGTTGTCATCGTGCCGGGCTATGGACTGGCAGTAGCACAGGCACAGCATATCTGTCATGAACTGGATAAACTCCTCGATGAAAAAGGAGTGGAGGTTAAGTATGCCATCCATCCTGTGGCAGGAAGAATGCCCGGTCATATGAACGTGCTCCTTGCCGAAGCAGATGTACCCTATGAACAGCTCATAGAAAGCGATGAGATCAATCCTGACCTGCCAAATACTGATGTCATAGTGATTATAGGTGCCAATGACGTTGTTAACCCGGCAGCTGAGGATGATCCGTCAAGTCCTATCTATGGCATGCCTATTGTCAGAGCCCGCGAAGCGAAAAACATCATCGTGATGAAACGTGGCATGGGTAAGGGCTATGCAGCAATAGAGAACATGCTCTTCTATAATGATAAGACCCGTATGCTCTTTGGTGATGCCAAAAGCACACTGCAGGCACTTGTGACAGAGGTCAAAGCGTTGTAGCTGTTAAGTCTGAGGGTCTGAAGG
>QKGI01000064.1 GCA_003250475.1 Bacteroidota bacterium
GGAAGGATCATAGCCGCACTGGAGGAGAAGGGCGAACTTGACAACACAATCATTTTATATATGCAGGATAACGGCGGATGTGCCGAGCCTGTACTGACAAACAGGATGACAAAGCCTCTCACCGATGAGCAGAAGGTGCTTAAACCATTTCCCTATGACCAGTTACTGGGTGTCAGAAAACCGGAGTATACCCGTGAAGGCAGGTATATACGCAGCGGTCGCGGCGTCATGGCAGGCCCGGCGGACTCGTGGGTAGCCTACGGTGAAGAATGGGCCAACGTGAGCAACACACCCTTCAGGCTCTACAAGTCGTGGGTACACCAGGGCGGTATTGCCACTCCGCTGATAGTACACTGGCCGGCAGGCATAGAAAAACAAGGTGCCGTATGCACCGAGGTGGGCCACCTCATTGACATAATGCCCACCTGCCTCGAGCTGGCAGGAGTCACCTACCCCGATGAGTTCAACGGCGTAAAAACAATACCCCCGGAAGGTATCAGCCTGCTGCCTGCATTTGCTGACGGTAAGCTGGACCGTGAGTTTCTCTTCTGGGAGCACGAGGGGAACAGGGCGATACGTATGGGTAACTGGAAGCTGGTGGCACGATTGGCGACGCCGATGAAATTTACTGCCGCTGACGCGAAGGCCTGGGAGCTCTATGACCTTGATGCCGATCCGTCAGAGACAGTCAACCTCGCCGGCCAGTTTCCCGACAGGGTGAAAATGATGGCTGACAAATGGGAAGAGGAGGCGGTAAGGCTCAGGGCCTTGCCGTGGCCCTGGGACAGGACTGCAGGCAGGGAGTAAGACAGATGTAACAAAAAGTTAACCATCAAACGGACATCCCGCGGAAATAAATTAACAATATTTGGCCGCCGGAAACAGACACAGGAAAACCTTATAACAACAAAACCATGATTAACTTTCTCAAACCACCACCTTATAAAGATCCGCTGCCGGAGGAAAAGATTGATTCAACTTACAAACGGCTGCGGCTGCAGGTCTTTATGGGGGCCTTTTTGGGCTATGCTGCATACTACCTGGTAAGGAAGAACCTGGCACTGGCTATCCCGGGAATGATCCAGCCGGCAGAGAACGGCGGCCTGGGATACACCAAGCTTGAGCTGGGTATAGCCCTGTCGGCAATATCCATTGCATATGCCTTCAGCAAGTTCCTCATGGGTGCACTCTCCGACAGGTCCGACGCCAGGAAGTTCCTGGTGATAGGCCTGGTGCTTTCGTCGATCCTTATGATGTCAGTGGGTCTCTTCTCTTTTGCCACCAGCTCGGTACTGATGATTTTCATCTTCATGCTGATCATAGGCTGGCTGGCAGGGATGGGATGGCCGCCCTGCGGAAGGATAATGGTTCACTGGTTCTCGCATAAGGAACGTAGCTTCAAGATGGGGATATGGAACACATCGCATACCGTGGGCAGCGGTCTCATGGGCAACCTGGCAGCCTGGGGCACACTGCTGATAGGCGGCTTCTTCGTTGCCGATATCGGAGGCGGCGTCATGGTCGAACAGAGCTGGAGGGCGGTATTTGTCTTCCCCAGTGCGGTGGCACTGCTGATAGCACTGTTCTGCTGGTGGGCCCTGCGTGACACGCCACAGTCGTGCGGACTGCCGTCGATAGACAAGTACAGGAACGATGTCCCGGCACAGAAGGAGATGAGTTCCGACAAAAAGATACCAGTCAGGGAACTGTTCGTCAAGTATATCTTCAAGAATAAGATACTATGGCTGATAGCAATAGCCAATGTCTTTGTTTACCTCATAAGATACGGCATCGGCGACTGGGCCCCCACCTACTGTGAAGAGGCCGGGCTCCTTACCAGTGAGCAGAGCAAGATGGCTTTCTCTCTTCATAACTATGCAGGTGTGCCCGGCATGATACTCATCGGATGGATATCTTCGAAGCTCTTTAAGGGACGGTGTGCACCTGTTAACGTCATTTATATGGTCCTGGTGCTGTTCAGCATACTGCTTTACTGGAAAGCCGTTCCCGTGGCCTCTTTTCTCTCCGGTACTTTCGGAACCGACATGGATCATACCAGGGTGACGGTGGTCTATTCGGCATTGATAGCAATAGGGTTCTTCATCTACGGCCCGGTGGCCCTAATAGGCGTGCAGGCCATTAACCTGGTACCCAAGAATGCAGCAGGGACAGCCGCAGGGTTCGTCGGACTCTTCGGATACCTCCTGGGTGACGCCCTGCTGTCAAAGGTGCTGATCGGGGCTGTGGCTGACAATATAAAACTGGGATGGGAAGCAACATTCTGGATCTTCATCGTCGCAAGCATACTGGCAGCCATCTTCTCTGCCACCACATGGAAAACAGAAAAATCAAGTTACCACGGACAATAATACGAGACCAATGAAAAGACTCATTTCAACGATCCTTCTTACATACATCTGCCTCACAGCTGCAGTAAATGCCCAGACATACCGTGAAATAGACGGATGGTCACAGGAGATCAATGACAGGATTGAAGGGTTCCTCAACACTACCCTGGCCATGAACATCAGGAAGGTTGCTGTGTTTGACAGTGACGGGACGACCTTCGGGCAGGTGCCATATTACCTGGCAGACGAGGCGCTCTACCGGTATGCCGACCTGGTGCTGAAGGAGCGTAAGGACAAGGAGGCAAAGGAGAAACTGAAGATCATCGCGCGGATGGTTAAGGACGGTAATAACGTGGGCAAGCCATACGTGGAGGACAGGGTTCATTTCCTGGCAGGTCTGACCCAGGAAGAGATAGAACGTATCGGTTATGATTGTTTCACAGAGTCATACCGCGGAAAGATATACCCGGAGATGCTGCAACTGGTGGCTAACCTTAAGGAGTACGGATTTGAGGTCTACATCCTTACAGCGTCGCCTGAATTCCTTTATCAGAAATTCGTTTCCGAACAGTACGGCATACCTGTTACAAATGTTCTCGGCGCCAAATGTGTCGTCAAGGATGGGGTGACAACGGATGAGATCATCCTCCCTATTCCCCAGGATGATGGCAAGGCTCATACCATCGAAACATTTATCAAGACCCGTCCGCTTATCGTCGGAGGAAACAGCCGCGGTGACATGGACATGCTGAATGAGTCGGCAGGACTGAAGATAGTTGTCAATCCTGATGATATCACCGTTCGCGGTCCGCAGGACGGCCCGATGAACGGATATACCGTCAGGAGCTACTGGGAAAAGGAGGGTGCCCTGATAGTTAAGTGCAACGATGTCAGGGACATGAAGGTGAAGTTTCACACGGAAGAGTGGAAGATAAGGCAAAACATAGCTAATCCTAAATGATACAGGTATATGAAGAGAAAAACAATAATACTCATGGCACTGCTCCCTCTCCTGGCAGCAGGCTGCGCTCAAAGCAACAGGGCCACTGACGGCAGTGTGCAGGATTATATGCCCGACAACGCTGTCATAGCCCACCGCGGGACAGTATACTGGGCACCGGAACTGACTGAAGCGGCATTCCGCTGGGCGCGTAACATGGGCGCCGACTACGTCGAGCTTGACGTCCAGAGGTCAAAAGACAGTGTCCTGATAATAATGCATGACAAGACCTTCAAGCGTACCACAAACGTGGCAGACATTTTTCCCGGAAGGGAGAGCGATCCGGTAAGTACATTCACCTTTGAGGAGATAATGCAGCTGGATGCCGGCAGCGCCTTCAACAGAAAGAACCCGGAACAGGCGCTGGAGAGCTTCGCAGGAGAGGATGTCCTGGCTTTTGAAGATGTCTTCCGCATAGCCGAAGGGAAACGGATAAAGCGTGATGCCGGTGGCAACCGCCTGTTCACAAGGGACGGGAGCGGGGTATATCACTTCGAATATGAGGCCGACCCCGCAGATAAAGGGCACAGACCGGGAGTGTACATAGAGATGAAGAGCCCTGATGACTACCCGGGCATTGAGGAGCAGGTATATGACCTGCTGACAGCCATTGACTGGAACCCGCTCGAGGGCGCTATCCCCGCTGCTGACGAGCCCTTCGTCAGAGAAGGCAGGGTAAATGTCGGTAACACAAGGGGTAAGATACTGGTACAGTCCTTCTCACGCAACGGTATGATGAACCTGAAGAGAGTATTCAGGGAGGCAGTGCCCGCCAGCTTCCTGGTGTCAAACCCCAAAACAGATGAATTTGCAAAAGAGGAGGTGATGGACGAGATTGTGAAATATGCGACTGAATGCGGAGCCCAGTTCATAGGTACCAACCTGGGTGAGGTGAATGACGGCCTCTCCCCTGCCTTTGCCGGGAAGATCCATGCGGCAGGGCTGAAAGCCAACATATATTCTATCAACACCATCGAACAGATGGAAAAATATTTCGGCCCGGGCAAAGGGGCCAAAGCCGCTCCGCTGGCTGACGGCATGATCACCAACAGGAGCGACCTGACGATAGATTTCTACGCAGGCAGGCAGGTGCGCAAATATGGCACGGAGCAGACGCCGCAGGAGGTTCTAGCCGACCTGGGATATAAACAGTAACGGAGAGGGATAGATGCCAGAGATAAGGAAAATACTAATCATTCTTTTCGTGGCGGTGATGACCGCCTGTGCAGGGTGCAGGGAAGAACCCCTTCCACCAGAGGAGGAAGGACTTAATATTACAGGTATCTCGATCCCGTCGAGCATCAATGTGGCTCCCGGGGGTGAGATCACCATAACGGGCAAAGGCTTTGCTGCCGGCGACAGGATTGAGTTTGTATTAACCAGCGACCCTGGCAAGGTTTACAGCAGCACAGTGACGGCCGTCACCGCCACGGGCGCCACCCTGGCACTGCCTGCAGGTATCTCGTCAGGCTCTTACAGCCTGACGGTGATTCGCGGTGACGAGAGCATGTTGCTTGGCACACTGACAATAAATGTCATTGCTGACAGTACCATCCCCGACAAGCCCGGGATGACATTAAAGGGAGTGGTGTATTGTGACGGTGAGGGAGTAGCAGGGGTGGTTGTTTCCGACGGAGTGGAGGTAACGGTTACTGACAGCCAGGGAATATATTACCTCCCTTCTGCCAAAGCCAACGGTTTTGTCTTCATCTCCCTGCCCGCCAACTATGAGATCGCCGCCAGCGATAACATACCTCAGTTCTTCGCACGGCTGTCGGGAGGCACTGCTGTTGAACAGCATGACTTCTCACTGCTGCATACCGACAACAGCAAACATGTCGTCATTCCAATGGCAGACTGGCACCTGGCCAACCGCAACAACGACCTTACACAGTTTGCTGCCGGGTTTATCCCCGACGTAAATTCTACCATCGGCACCTATACCGCCGAAGGCATAAAGGTATACGGGGTACCCCTGGGCGACATGACATGGGATCTCTACTGGTACGACAATAATTTCAGGCTGCCGGATTACCTTACCGAGATGAAGAAGGTCAACTGCCAGATGTTCAATGTGATGGGCAACCATGACAATGATCCGTATGTAGCCTCCGACAGGGGCGCCGAGGAACCGTTCAGGGACATCCTCGGTCCCACATATTACTCCTTTAATCTCGGCGATGTCCATTATGTCGTGCTTGATAATGTGCAATATATCAATGCCGGGGGCACGCAGGGGGTTGTGGGCGACCGCGATTACAACGATGTGGTGATCTCTGCACAGACCGGCTGGCTGGCAAAGGACCTGGCAGCCGTTACGGATAAGAACAGGCCTCTTGTGATCTTCATGCACACGCAGCTGTATACCAACCCGACACTGAACGCATCAGGGGAGCAGGTAAGCAGCTTCGCCCTGGATAACGGAAGTACTCTCTATTCGCTCCTAAGCGCTTTCAGCGAGGTGCATGTGGTCACCGGACACACACACATCAATTACAATGTGGAATCAGGTAATGTGACGGAACATAATACTGCCGCAGTATGTGCCACCTGGTGGTGGACCGGCAAGACCGGCTATGCCGGCAACCATATCTGCAAGGACGGCAGTCCCGGCGGATATGGAGTGTGGGAAGCGGACGGCACAGGGCTGAAATGGTACTATAAGAGTATCGGATATCCGAAGGACTACCAGTTCAGGAGCTATGATCTCAACACCGTACAGATCACTGCTGCTGCATTCGCTCCCAACTCTACGGATGAAGCGCTGGCTGATTACGCAGATGTCTATGCCAGTTCTAACCAGGTCAATGACGTCCTTCTGAATGTATGGGGATATGACCCTGGCTGGACCGTTGAGGTAAAGGAGGGTGAGACTCCTCTTACAGTTGAGCGGGTGACAGCCAAAGACCCGCTGCACATTATCTCATATGAAGCATTAAGACTGAACGCCGGTGCTGTTCCCACCAGCTCATTTGTCACCGGTAACACCGCTCACATGTTCAGGGTGAGGGCATCATCGGCTACCTCAACATTGGATATTACCGTTACCGACAGGTTTGGGAATGTGTACAGTGAGACAATGACCCGGCCCAAGGAGTTCACATGGTCTATGCAATAACCCAATATATATCACAAACTAAAACCACTAATCTATGAAATTCAAACCAGATCTTAAGATTGTTCTTGCCACTCTCCTGATGGCACTGGTCATGTTGCCGGTGTCGGCGCAGGACAGGCAGGTGACAGGTACAGTTTTTGAGCCGGACGGTGTCACCCCGGTCTTCGGGGCCACCATAGTGCTTAAAGGGACTGCCACCGGTACCAGCACTGACAGCAAGGGTACCTATTCTATCAGGGTGACGGGCATAAACCCGGTGCTCGAGATACAGTTCCTGGGCTACATCAAACAGGAGATACCGGTGGGTGACAGGAGTGTCATCAATGTAACACTCCAGGAGGAAGCTATTGAGGTGTCAGCTGTTGTTGTCACTGCCCTGGGTATCACACGTGAAGAGAAATCTCTCGGATATGCCGTTACCAAGGTTGACAATTCTGATATCACACAGACTGTTGCCAGCAACTGGCTCAACGGTATGTCAGGCAAGGTTGCCGGTCTTACCTTCAACAGCGCCAGTACCGGGCCCATAGCATCGATGCGCGTAACCCTCCGCGGGGACCAGTCGCTCAATTACGGTGCCAACGAAGCTCTCTTTGTCGTTGACGGCATTCCTATACGGTCAGGGACGACGGCCACCTCCTCAAGCAGTCCGTACACCAACTCGGGAGCCGACTTCCCCGTTGACTTCGGCAACGGCGCCAGCGACATTAATCCTGATGACATTGAGACCGTCTCGGTACTTAAAGGACCTGCAGCCACTGCCCTTTACGGCTCGCGCGCTGCCAACGGCGCCATAGTCATAACAACCAAGTCGGGACGCAAAGATAAAGGCATAGGCGTCACCGTCAACTCGTCGATGGTTGTCGAGAGAGCTGGATACTGGCCTGATTTCCAGACTCAGTATGGCTCCGGCTCAGACATGGGACTGAACGAATTCTGCTTCTGGACACTTGACCCGAGCCTTGTCGGCACTACCGACTACCCTTCCAGGAACCTCTCGCGTTACGCATGGGGTGAAGAGTTCAGTGAGGACAAGCTCCGTTACCAGTATGCGGGCAAAGACTGGGAGACAGGAATGATCACAGCCACTCCTTTCGTTTACCAGGACGACTGGTTCACAGGGATATTCCAGGATGGTGTAACCCTTAACAACTCGATCGCTATCAGCGGCAGCAACGGCGAGGGTACCAACACACGTTTCTCGGTCACGGATACACGTAACAAATGGATCCTGCCCAATACCGGGTTCAATAAGCAGGCCTATGCTTTTTCCTTTGAAACACCCGTTAACAGATGGGTTGATTTCCAGACGAAAGTAAATTACTATCGTACTCAAAGCGACAATATGCCTATGGCAGGTTACCATCAGACAACAGTGATGTATGACCTGATGTGGGGTTACAACTCAAACTCGATGAATGACTGGAAAACCGAATATTTTGAGGGCAGGTTCAACGAGATCAACAGGCTTGCCACGATATCGGAGAACGGTAATAGTCTCGTTGTTGCAGGCACCGGGTCATACAACCCCTACAGGGTACTGTATGAAGAGCTTAACTCCACTGACAAGGACAGGGTGTTCGGCACCGCAGGCTTTACCGCCCGCCTGGCCGAAGGGCTCACTCTCGATGTCAAATCGGGAATGGATATGAGTACAGAGTTCCGGACCCAGAGAAAACCCAAGCTGACGTATGTCTGGAACAATGGTTTCTACAGGGAACAGTCGCTTGCCAATTTTGAGTTTAACACCGACTTCCTGCTAAGATACAAAAAGGATTTCTTTGAAGGCAGGCTTACCTCAACCGCCGCCTTTGGCGGAAATAATATGGTCCGTAAGTACAGAAGCAACACTGTTCAGCTCGATGAACTGGATATTGATGGCATATACCATACCAATAATGTCCCCACGGGCATCAACCCCGATCCTTCAAACTACAGGAGTATCAAGGTGATTAACAGCCTGTACGGCTTCCTTAACTTCGGATGGAGAAACACCTATTTCCTTGACATAACAGGCCGTAACGACTGGTCGAGCACACTGTCAAGAGATTACTGGTCATACTTCTACCCCTCGGTTGCTGCGAGCGTGTTGCTCGACCAGGCTTTCGACTTCGCAACAAACCTTCCGTTTGTCTCCTTTGCCAAGCTTAGGCTGTCATGGGCAAATGTCGGTAATGACACCAATCCCTATTCACTTGACCAGTACTACTCGGCCTCGTCAATCAGTGGCGGTCACACACTGCCGTCAGACATTACCGACCCGATGATCAAGCCTGAGAATATTGAGAGCTGGGAGCTGGGACTTGATGCCAGGTTCCTGAAAAACAGGCTTGGTTTTGACCTGGCGCTTTATAACTCGTCAGCCACAAACCAGATAATAGAAGTTGATGTTGACCCGATAGTAGGTATCTCATCAATAGAAATAAACTCGGGAGAGATCAACAACAAGGGTATCGAGGTATCTATGTTTGCCACACCGGTCAGGACCAGGGACTTTACCTGGGACCTTAACTTCAACTGGGCAAAGAACAAGAACACGCTGGTCAGCATGAATGAGGGTTATAACCCGGACCAGCCTATTGAAACCAACATGGGAACAACCATCGGGGGAAGATTACACGTCTATTCATATGTCGGGCAGGAGATGCATCAGATTTATGGCTTTGCCCTCCAGAGAGCCCCGGAAGGTTCTTACTATATCGATGACAACGGCAAGCAGGTCGACTGTTCAGGCATGGTCATCCTTGATGCCACGACAGGCCTGCCCTCGGTGGAGGCAACGGCTGACCACTTCCTCGGAAAGGTCAACCCCGACTGGAGAGGCGGCTTCAGCACCTCACTGAGATACAAGGGCCTTTCACTGAACATGGTATTCTCATACCAGTGGGGCGGACACAGGTATTCCGTCACAGACGGTATCCTCTCATACCAGGGCAAGCTCACCAACTCACTTGAAGGCCGTTATGACGGGATCGTGGCAGAAGGAGTAAATGTGCTGTCAACAAACGACGACGGTTCTGCTGTATGCCAGGTCAACAATACCGTAACGAGCAATATCTACACCTACTACCAGTCGCGTACACTCGATCGTTACCTGGGTGAAGCCCACACATACAGCACCTCTTTCCTTAAGTTCAAGGAGGTAAGACTTGAATACGCCCTTCCTGCTGCACTCTGTAGCAAGACAAACGTGCTGCAGAATGCCAGCATTGCTGTCTTTGCCACCAATATATTCAGCTGGGATAAGTGGCCGCAGTTCGATCCTGAAGGTGGTATAATGACCGGCACTAATGTCTTCAACGGTATTGAAGCCGGTGCGTTCCCTATGACCCGCACCCTGGGTGTTAACCTGAAACTGTCATTCTAATCATTAACTGACACGAAATGAAAAAGTTGAAAATAATCATAATATGTGGGTTTGTACTGGGTTCACTCTTCTCATGCACAAGAAATTTTGAAGAGATCAATACCAATCCCAACAAGACTACCGTGGGCATGATTCAAGCCTCCGGTATGTTCGAGCCTATACTTTACAACTCAGCCAACCAGTGGCTTTACCGTACCTGGTACTATAACGATGAGCTCATCCAGTTCACCGCTTTCACCGGGGGTGTGACAAGAAGGGAGCACCAGTATTTCCTTGAGGATTCAAGAGACTGGTACGGGTTCTGGAACCACTATGCCACCTATGGCAAGAACGTGGACCATATGTACGATCTGGCCGTGGAACAGGGAGACGAATCACTTGAGGCCATAGCACTCACTTTCAAGGTATTGTTCTTTGCCAACATGACTGACATGTTCGGCAGCGTGCCCTATGTTGAGGCCTTTACAGGAAGAAAGCTGGGCGGCACCCTCACACCGGTGTTCAACACCCAGGAGGAGATATACCAGCTGATGTTCGAAGACCTTGAGGAGGCCAACGCCATCTATGCCACCAACCCTGTCTTCCTGATCCCCTCGATGGACGGTATGTACGGAGGTAACATGGCTGCCTGGAGAAAGTTCAACAACTCACTCTACCTGAGGCTCCTCTGCAGGATAAGCGGCAGGTCGGAGATGAATGCAGGGGCGAAAATGACAGAGATACTCAACAATCCTTCAACGTATCCTATTTTTACTTCCAACGCTGATAATGCTGCAGTGAAATTCACAGGCAATGATCCGTATATAAGTGAATTCGGGACTACGACAGAGAGTGACTTCACCTCCAGCGGGAGGAAGCTGACTGAACAGCTTATCAAAATGACCGTCGAGACTGACATCAACGGCAACCAGGTCTATGTTGACCCCCGTCTGCCGGTCATCGGCAAGAAAAACCCGAATGCCGTTGTCAACCCCGATAACATATGGAAAGGAACGGTATCAGGATGCACTGATCTCGAGAGAAGTACTGTCGACATCGGCACCTCATGGCTCAATTACAGGATTTTCTGCAGGAAGGATGCCCCGGCCACATATATGGATTATGCAGAGACGCGTTTCATCTTTGCTGAAGCTGCACTTAAGGGCTACATCGCAGGAGGACAGGCTGCTGCAAAGAACTATTATGAAGCCGGAGTAAGGGCATCGATGGAGAAATGGTCGGAGCAGGGAGCCTACTCAGACCCTGCAGTTACTATCACCTCCGCAGAGGTTGACGCCTACCTGGCCTCTTCTCTCGGCTCATGGGATCTTGCTGCCGACAAGGAAGAGTTCCTCGGCAACCAGAAATACCTGGCTCTCTTCTGGGTGGGTATGGAGGCCTATCATGAATACCGCAGGACCGGCTACCCGGTGCTGACCATCGGGGAGGGCACGATCTATAACGACCATGTTCTGCCCACCCGCCTAGGATACCCCAATATCACCATCACTACCAACAGTGCAAATGCAAATGCAGCCCTGGAGGAGATGGGTGGCCCGAACGACATGAAGACACCGGTATGGTGGAGCAAACAGGCTATCACCGGAGGCAAATAACCGCAAAAATATCTAGAGATGAATAAAAATATTTCCAACATATTGATAAGGAGAGCATGGCATATCTTTCCGTTGTTGTTGCTCCCCGTACTCCTTCTCACCTCCTGTGAGGAGAAGATTGTCCAGGAGGATCCGTACTTTTCAATAGAGGGAGACCCTACAGGACTGACCGCAACCGTGAAGGCAAAAACCGCGAGTTATGTTGTACGCTCCAACAGGCACTGGGACGTGGTGAAGCAGGGTGACTCCGACTGGGTGAAGGCCTTCCCTGCTAAGGGTGATGACGATGGCATTTTCAAGATTATAGTAGATGCAAACCCGACTTTCTACACCCGTACCGAGAACTTTGCCTTTGTTGTCGACGGCGAAGAACAGCCTGTGCTTTTCAGGGTTGACCAGGAGGCAAACGTGCCATACATAACCATGCCTGACACCGTGACAGTACTTGCAGCAGGAGGTGAATTCACTGTCACAGGCACTGCCAATGTTCCGTGGAACTACTCACTGGTCAACGGCTCGTGGCTGACTGAAGTAGGCACCACCGCGACATCCATTACATTCAGCGCTACTGAAAACACAAGCATCGATAAGCGTTATGCCACACTGACAGTGACTTCGATAGAGTTCCCCTCCGTTTCCGCGACAGTTACCCTTACACAATCTGCAGGTACAGTGGTGCTTGAGGAAAACTTCAGCTGGCTTGAATATGGTAGTGCGGTATTCTACACCACCACAGGCGAGACCCGCTATGACAACTGGACACAGGAGCAGAAGGATATGGGATGGGTCAGCGAGGTCAGCCCGATAGCCACGGCAGGAGGCACGCCTCTCTGTTACGCCCGCCAGGGATTTGTCAAGCTGGGTAAGACAGGATATGGAGGCGACCTTTACTCCCCTGCCCTGTCAAAGATCGTCGGCACAACCGACGTTCTCGTGACCTTCAAGGCTATACCCTATATGACAGCTGCCGGGACGAAGGATGATAACTTCCTCAATATATTCGTCATAGGCCCCGGAACGATAAGCCAGAGCCAGTTTATCATCGACAACTGGCCCGTTTACCCGGCCGAGTCGGTCGAAGCATATTGCATAGGGATGTGGAGTGCACCGGAGGCTACACGTACTTTCACCATTACAGGCGCGACTGCCGAGACCAAGATAAAATTCCTCGGCGGCGACTATGACCTTGTAGGTGTCGGTGCGGGTAAGAACCGTATTTTCCTTGATGATGTCAAGGTTGAGATCATACTGCCATAGCTTCATCTGAAACAAACATTTATAAAAAGGGGTGCCGGCCATAACAGACCGGCACCCCTCATTTTTAAACAGCCACTGCTCCACCAGCCGGGATTCCCCAGATAAATTTGTCATTGTCAGCTGCAACTGTCTTTTGATCATAGTCAGGACCGGTTTCAATCAGGTTGATTTTCTGTGGGGTAGACCTGCTGAATCCCAGGTGCCACCTTTTAAGGTCATCAAGTCTCATCCCTTCACAGATAAGTTCCCTTGTTCTTTCTTCCCTGATTGCATTTATAAGATCAGATCAAGGGAAATATCATTGAACTGCTGTCCTGCTAAATTGTTCCACAATATCATTATGAAAAATATAGTTGAAATTTCTTTTCTCCGCATTATTTTTTCTTTGGTGTTTATCAATAGTGTCCAGGCATATCTAACAGCCATTTTTCAATTGTTTTACTATTTTAGAGTATGATAAAAACGATTTCCAGGTTGTACTTTCCCTTACGTTTTCTTTTCGGCACAAATCTATCATATCAAAATACCGGTATGGGCATATGTCGCACCACATGTCCTTTTCGTAATACCCTCGAGGAAATACCAATAGTATGTTTTACCAGTTACTTTCGAGAGAGTAAACTCACCACCCTTATATACAGGAAGTGTAAAATCTGCTAAAGGATTTTATAAGAAAGCCATTTCCATTGGTTTTATCCCGGAGTAAACACAAGTTACACCTGATAATAGCAGAGCTATGGCAACACAGATTTTTCTAATCATTACTGACTGATTTAGTTCAAGTAAATAAGGGCTATAACTATTTTATCTTTTTTAAGGGAATATTTTTAAAATGTGGCTCGTCAGTCCTCAAATCAACACATTCTCCATCACTGGTAAAGAACAATCCGGGTAAATATTCTTCACATTTTAAGTCCATTGCATTAAGATACCCGTTTTTAATGGTTATCTCAATTTGAAATACTGTTGTATCCTGTAATTCGCCATATTTATATCTGCAATAGGTTCCAAGATATTTCGACCACTCTTTTTTATTTGGGCCAATAGGATCGTTTGGACCATAATTATATTCAAAAACGAATCTGCACCTGCTACCATAAGCACGATGCATTTGTAATAACGACGGCTTTTTGCCTTGGTGATATGGACTTAAAAATCTTATTTCGCTGTACTTTCCAAGCATACCCACAAGCTCACCATTATCATTATAAAAATTTAACGGATAAAAATCATTATCGATACCATACCCCAAAATACTGTCTTTGTAATATATCGATCGGCTATTCCACGGTGGTCCGTAGGTACCAATAACCGCTTCTACCTGTTCATCCTCATTGGCCAGCTTTGTCATGGATTCAACTCGCGAAGGGTCAATAGGTGTATCACCATAATATTTTGAAAGGACGTCTTCTACAATGTTCTTAAATGCCATTGCAGATAAATTTGTTCTGGAATCAAGGTTCTGATCATTGGTTAAAAGGAAGATTCCCAGGTTTTTTTCAGGGTACATAATCATATTGCTGCTAAAGCCATACCCTCTTCCTAACTTATAAGCCAAATAACTATCACATACCGGTTCA
The DNA here is from genome assembly GCA_003250475.1 of Bacteroidota bacterium. Classification (GTDB taxonomy): domain Bacteria; phylum Bacteroidota; class Bacteroidia; order Bacteroidales; family VadinHA17; genus SR-FBR-E99. Next base: position 14,266 of record QKGI01000064.1, read on the forward strand.
ATCTCAAGGTTTATTCCTTCTCCAGCTCGCTGATCTGGACACGCAAACTGAATCTGATACATTTCTTTTATCAAGTCTTCACGAAGTATTCTCTTTCCATCAACAACCCCATTATTTAAAAAGAACTGAATGTAATTAACCATATCATTTAAACTCATATATTCGGCTCCTGCACCCAGCATTGGAATGTAGAGAGGATACTTTCCACTAATTGGTACTGCCCTGTTCTTATTCTTTTCGATTTCAACAAAATCTAACGATGAATTTTTCATTTCAAGAGGATCAAAAATTCTTTGTTTAACATACTCTTCGAAGGTCAAACCTGTTTTCTCCTGCAAAATATAAGCTGCCAGATCGAGCCCAAGGTTGGAATAGGCAAACCTTGTCCCAACGGGATAACGAAGCCAGGTATCAGAGATACTTCTAATATGTTCTTCAAAATTTTTACAGAGAGTAAAGCTGCTTCCAAGAGGTGCTTCGTGCGTAAAACCTGCCCGGTGCGTTAATAAGTGTCTTATTGTTATTATATCCGCTGGAGACTTATCATAAATACTATTTACTTTAAATTCTGGCAGGTATTTTTTAATGGGTGTATCCAAATCTAATATGCCATCCTGAACCGCAATGAGTACTGCGATTGTGGTAACCGTTTTTCCCATGGACTGAATACTAAATATAGTAGATGGATCAATGGCCCTTGATTTTGTAGTATCAGTATATCCAATTGTATTATGCCACATGACGCTTTTGTTATTTACAAAAGCCACTGCAATACCGGGAGTTTCTGACCCGATTTTGGCGGTTTCAGAAACAAACAGACTGTCAATCTTTTGAATGATCTCATTTGTTATTATATCATAGGATTGCCTTGCATTTTGAGCAGCAGAATGGTAATTGGCACAAAAAGCAAAAGTTAAAATCAGAAAAAGTGTAATTTTTTTCATGGTTATTGTAATTAATTAGAATGTTAGAAAGCTTACTTAATGACGATAGGCGTATAATGCTGCTGCACAAATAGATAGTTATTCTGCCAGTGGCATTATATGTCTGCGAATAAGCGCTTTTCTATGACAAAATGATTGAGATGTACTCGAAGAATTCGAATTTGCCGGTTTTTTAAGCAGGATTAACAAAGTGGTCTGACTAATTGGACACTATTCGTCTCCATTGAATAGTGGTCTGCGTTCTGTGTTACCAATAATTCCGACTATCCCTTTTGTAAGGTTTACTGTCTTTATAATCTTATCGAAGCTGACATCATTTTTCTCATCATCCGGACCATTTAAGCTTTAATCTATTTTTTGTCTGAACACAATGGTATGTCCGGGCAACCAGGGTCCAAAAGCATTCATAAACCATCTGTCGATGAGGTTTCCCTCAGGTGTCAGCTCAAATGAGTTTTTAAAGCCGTAGGATTGCTTTACTCCTTGCTCCTTTTTTGTTGGCCAGGTCATTATGCCTTCAATAGTGAATGTGTTTCCAGCCCAAGCTACACTTCCTGTCTGGAACACACCACTTTGTTCTATAAAGAAGGAATGGATTTCAGCCTCAACGTCATTCCAGTAGAAAAACCCCTCGCCCACCATTCCATTGAAAGAGCTCTGCCGCCTTATTTTAAGTGCATTTCCTTCACCAAACAGTTCAAAGGTGAGGACCACCGTTGAGATTTTCTCCCCATCCGGAGACAGAAGATCACCTTCCCATGTTTTTCCGGCCAAAGGCAGGAAAGAGGCAAGTCGCGGATTGAAATCCTGAGCACATATAAGGTTGAATGACCTGAGAAGAAGGAGTAGTACAAAAGCTGGGATAAATAATCTGCCTTTCATGATAATCAGAATTTAAAAGTTATGTAAAATCTTAGCGGGTTAAGAAAACAGACAGCATGGTCCGGAGCGGATCAACAGAAACAAAGAATAAAAAGCAAATTCATAAGTACCTCTCTCTAAGGATGTTATAAAACGTCCGACTTAAAGATACCGGCTCAGGGTGATTCTTTAGAAACACTTTCGCGGTAGATGTGGAATTTCTTACAATTCTGTCGATATGGTTCATATTGACAATAAAAGATCTGTGTATTCTGATGAAGTGCTCTGCCGGCAGGCGGTTCATCCAGTCTACCATTGATCTCATAATCAGACTTTTCTTTCCGTCGATGGTTTCAATGGTCGTATAATCGCGTGCAGCAGATATCATGGTTACATTTTCAAGAAGCACAAATCTGATCTGGTTTTTCTCCAGCACCAGAATCCGGTCAGAATACCTGTACCTGGCCGATCCCGGGATACTCTCCAGTACCACTGGGGGATCAGATGATCTTACCCTGTCAATTGCTGCCTGCAATCTCTCCTGTGAAATTGGTTTAAGAAGATAATCCAGTGCATTGATCTCAAAAGCCCGGAAAGCGTACTCATCAAAGGCAGTAATGAAAACCACCTTCCCGCAAAACTCTATTTTGTCCAGGAGGTCAAAACCGGTTCCTTCAGCAAGTTGAATATCAAGAAAAAGGATTTCGGGTTTGAGGGCACTGATCTCGGCAACTGCCATTTGCATCCGTGTTGACTCTCCAACTATTACAATCTCCGGGAACTGTTCAAGTCTCTTTTTAAGTGAGCGAATGGCGAGGGGCTCATCATCTACAATATAGGCGGATAATGTTTTCATTCTCCTGTCTGGATTTCAATTGTAATATGGACCATACCTTCAGTCTTTTCTATGTTGAGTTTATAACTGTCAGGATATGCATTCTGTAGTCTTTCAAATACATTCCTGATGCCTGTACCCTCATTATCAGACTCAAACCACATTCCGTTGTTGATTACTTCGAGGATAAGCAATCGACCCCGGCGAAATCCGTTAACCATTATATTCAGTGAATCAGGAGAGGCTTTCATCCCGTATTTTACAGCATTTTCGACGAAGGGTTGCAGGATGAAAGCAAGGACTTCAACATCTGATGCCTCGCTGGTAACGTTGATCTCAAAGTTCAGTCTGTCAGGAAACCGCACCTTTTCCAGAGACAGATACTTTTCAACAATAATAACTTCCTCCCTGAGCGGGATAAACAGCTTATCCTTGTCCCTGATAGTGTACCTTAAAAAGTCTGACAGCTGGGATATCATCCTGTCGGCATTTGAAGGGTCCTCGTAAATCAGGGCCTGAATCGAGTTAAGAGAGTTGAACAGGAAATGCGGATTTAGCTGGTATCGGAGCATTTTCAGCTGAGATTTCTGAGCCAGAAGGGCAGCTTTCTGAGAGCGTTCCTTTTCCTTCATAAGTTCCAGCCAGAATTTAATTCCAAAATATAACAGGCTCCAGATAACAAGAGGGAACGCAAGAAAGAAGGTTCTGCTCAGAAATTCCGACAGGTCGGCCGGTTTAGAGACAGTTACATCCCATCTTGTCAGAAACTCGACAATATGCTCCAGCAGAAAAGTGTTAAAAAGAACCCATATAGCAGCGGAAAAAAATGAAAGCAATAATCCGCTCACGGCAATCAATATGAACCCCGGCCGTCTGTTGAACAACTTCCTGTATACTTTTCTCAGCACCAGGGTTATCAAAAAGAGGAACGACATTGACAAAGTCCACCGGAACGTATCCTGAAATCCCTTTAACTCATTATAAAACTGAATATACTGCTGGAAATAAAAAACAACCCATCCAGTTATCTGAAAAAACCAGAACCCCGGAGTCCTTGCCAGCAGGCCGTTATTTCCTCCTCCTTTCATACTTGAAAAATAATAATCTGTCTGATATAAACCACACTTCTGATCTTTAATAATTTAAAAAAATGGCAGCTCCTTCTTTCAGGATCCAACCCTCAGATGTCTATCGTATTTCAGCACCATTCCCCTGTCTATTTTCACGAAAAAGGATTGATTTATCTGTGCGATTTCCATAATGAGGCAGGAATGATTCGATGCAAAGGCGCTTAAAGTCCGTTAGCAGTTTTTTCTCATGCTGCGACCTGGCATAAACTAAGTACCACTTATAATTCCTTCCGATCATTTAACAACTGCCATTACCATTTTATGCAAAAGCTTCGCCTTTGCGAGTCACATCGCAGAGCTCCTGCAGATGAGATTTGAATGAAAGTATATCAAATCTAACCAAAAGGAGGTTAAAAGGGATAATGATTCTGCGAACGGCACTTTGCATCGACAACTGACACTACGTAACTGCAAACAGCACTTTGAAATGTGTTCCGGCAGAGCATTGCTGGCGTGTTTTACGACCCGGTGCTGCTGGCAGCGCAGGAGCAAGTATCCCGTACCGAGCGGTGTAAAGTGAGGCTGAAATAATAATTGGTTAAGTGAAGGCGGAGACCCGTTTTAAGTTTTCTGTCCAGGGTAAAAAGACATAGTAGGAGGAAAACATAGCAGTTATCCTCCGGATTCATTCATATCCCACTTTATAATGGACACCCTCGCCTTCAGCCAACGTTACCCGCTGCCGGGATGCGTTCAGGACTCTCACCCTATGCTTAACGCCAATGCCGGGTACAAAAAAAGGGGTGCCGGCCATAACAGACCGGCACCCCTCATTTTTGCCGTCGTGTTCAACCAACGGACAGTTTCAGACCTGATTCATGTATATTTGACTGTATCCCGTGTTCTTTTACTTTACCTGCCTTCCCATCCGGCAATGCTGGCCCAGAGGTGCCAGGCAGCATATGCCTTCATGTTGGCATTCAAAGGCTGGGTATGAGCGGCCCCGCAGCTATACCAGTCAACCCCGGCCGTATGTGTCTCCTGCCACCTGATAGCCCAGTTGGATTCGAGTGATCCGTTGTTGTCATGGTCATAATAACAGCCGTCATTAGCCCATTTGTCAAGATAATAAACACCGTCAGGATCATAAGACTCTATATCCGCGAAGTCAAACAGGTACTTTTTATGTGTGCGGCAGTAACTTCTTATCTGCTCATTTCGTTTATACAGGTTGCCCGTCAGGCCTGTACCGTCAAGATGACCGGTCATATATACAAACGTCACCCCCGGAAAGTCTCTCTCCAGCCCCTCCATCAGTTCCAGATAGGTATTTATGTCTGCCTCCGTGGCCGAAGATACCTGACCGCACCATGACCATATTATCACATTGACATCACTGTTGGCTGCCAGGTAACTCCTGGTCTCTGCCTCCCATTGCCTGTAATCGGGATTGCCCAGGTCGCCTGGCATGGCATAATCGTGAAGATCAAGGGCCCCGCCAGTTCCACCGTTATTCCATGCGTACTCTGCTCCTTTAAAGGAGACAAGCCCGCTCATACCGTCGGTTATCTGGCTTCCGTGCGAGGTATGCCCGTAGGCTATGTGCAGGTCGGTCTTTGCCTTTGTGATCCATTCAGCAGGGACAGACGAGAGATCTATGGTCGTATGATCAAATATCCCATCTTCCACTTCCCTCATGTCATTCTCCTTGGAGCAGGAATAAGAGAGAAGACAAATCATCAACGTAATAGACAGAATGTTCTTCATGACTTCCGTTTTTACCCTTTCAACATGTAAGAGTATTATACTGAAGAGGCAACCAAAATGTTACAGTCGCCGGTCTGTTAATAAACGGCTCAGTTCCTGAGACATTTCAATTAATAAAGCTTTTATCCTAACTTTGCCTGAACCAACAATCCCTTCACAAGGGGACCAAATGAGATGAAGAAGACATTTCAACTAGTAGCCGCAGCTGTAATCCTTGTTGCATTTTCATCATGCACGACTATGATCAGGATAGAGAGGACCTATCCTCCGGAGGCCGATCTTCCGTACGATTCCAATAGTTTTGTGTTTGTCAATTTCTATGATTACCAGGTTCCCGACTTTATCAAAGACAGGCACAAAATTGCCTATACGGCTGCGGTAAAAGGATATGCCGACGGCCTGGCCTCGATCATCAGGCAGGATCGCAGAGCTTCATTAATTGTTGATGACACTCTCAGGAAAGGATTTACTGTTATGTCTATGCAATACCCTGATTTTGCGGACACCGTCAGGGCTATCTGCAGGAACCACGGGGCCGGCTTGCTTATTGCCCTTGATTCACTCAGCCTCTGGGTCGACTCAGAGTTCTATTTTGCCGAAAATGATGAGGGAGGAAGCATGATGGCAAAAGACTTCTATCTTTTTGTCAACAGCTACATGACGCTCTATTCCTCTGATGGTGCTGTCATAGACCGGTGTGCGGGTGAACTCTCTGATTATATTAAATCAAAATACACTGTCTTCGGGATGTTCGGCGGGCCTACTCTTGCCAGGATAAGCGACCGGGTAGCGGTACTTGCGGCTGGTGCTGCAAAAGACTGTATTGGCAAGTTCTACCCTTTCACCGACAGCTATACCGAGAAGCTTTATACCGGCGGCCCCCTAAATAAACCTAACCAGAGTATATTTGAAGGTTATCCGGAGAGGGCGGTGGAACCCCTGAGACAACTGGCAGGATCTCCTTCGCCCTCCATTGCAAAAAAAGCATCCTGGAATCTCAGGGTTGTCAATGACATTCTTGAGAACCGTAAATTATCGGACGAGATATGGAACAGGTTCTCGGGTACCGAACATTAACAGTGTCTCTGAAGAAATAACCTTTCAGTTGAACAGGGCCTCGGCAGGAACAGTCTCTCTCGCCATCCCGGGACCTTCCCAGCTCACATTAAGGCTCTGTCTGTAGAGCCTCTGGAAATATCTGATGCTGATCCGGTGAAGTCCCGATTTCATCGCCACTGGACCTTCATTAACAATGCCATGGTGCATCCTGTCACCGTCGACAATGAGTTCATCATCAATATAAAGAGCTACACCGTCGTCAGAGCCGGTGTAGAATGTATAGATCCCATCCTCAGGCACTTCAATGAATCCTTCCAGCAACAGTCCGTAGTTTGCTGCAGGAGCACCGGGAGGTATGCCTGCAGTGGGATTTATGCCCGTGGTGTCAGGTGTGCCCTGGATATCGTGGACGGAATCAAAGATCCCCTTAAAGAGACTGAACCTTATTCCCGGAAGCATAGTGTCAGGCTCCTGTGCCTCTTTGAACTCAGCCTTCCTGAAGATGCCCGACATGACCTGGCTCTTCCTGCCACCGGGCATCACGGTAACAGCCTTCAGCTGTCTCTCTTCCCGGAGGCCCAGTGCCAGCTGACCCTCATAAAGATCTGATCTCTCGTCAGGCTCGCTGCCGTCAAGGGTATAGTATATCCTTGATCCGGGAATGCCATTCGAGAGGCTGACGATGACCGTATCCTCTCCGGAGAGATTGACCGGCTTGAAACCTTCCGGATAGGGCACCCTGTACGGTATATCCATAGCATCATACCTTGCATACTGTTCGTTCATGCGTGCAGTAAAGCCGACAAAGTCAAGTGAAGCAAGGGGTGTCCACAGGGCTTCGGCCAGTGCTGCCAGCCTTGGGAATACCATATACATCACATGATCTTCATCAGCCATGTACTCTGTCCATACGTTTGCCTGTGCCCCGATGATATGACGCCTTTTATCCTCATCGATGTCAGATGGCATGATGTCTATCGAGTAGACCTTTTGCAGGTCAAGCATACCTCCTATAGCCAGCGGCTCATTGTACTTCGACTGGTAGTAGTCGAGGTAGACGAAGGTATGAGGTGTCATCACCACATCATGACCCAGGTTTGCCGCCTGTATCCCACCGGCATGGCCTCTCCATGACATCACCGCAGCGTTATCTGCTATACCGCCTTCAAGGATCTCATCCCACCCTATTATCTTCTTTCCCTTTGTGGCAAGAAAAGCCTCTATACGCCTGATAAAATAACTCTGTAACTCATGCTCGTCCTTAAGGTTATTGTCAGCTATCCTCTTCTGGCAAAGGTCACATTCCTGCCACCTCACCTTGGGACACTCATCACCGCCTATATGGATATATTCATAAGGGAACAGTTCCGCCACCTCCTCAAGCACTCCTGTCAGGAACTCAAATGTCTCCTCCTTTCCGGCACAGAACACATCTTCTGACACTCCCCACCTGTTAAACGGTGTTATGGGGCCCCCGGTGCATGACAGTTCCGGATATGCCCTGAGGGCGGCAACGGCATGACCGGGCATCTCTATCTCAGGCAATACGTTGATATGCAGCCTTCCGGCATAGGCCACTACCTCGCGTATATCGTCCCGGGTATAGCAGCCGCCATATCTCAGGCCGTCATATACCCACGGTGTCTCACTGCCGTGACCTACAAGAGTCTCATCCCTCCAGGCAGCGGTCTCACTGAGCCCGGGATACCTCTCTATCTCTATCCTCCATCCCTGATCATCGGTCAGATGCCAGTGAAAGGTGTTGAGCTTATGCATTGCCATGGCGTCAAGCATCCTGAAGATAAACTCCTTAGGAAAAAAATGTCTTGACACGTCAAGGTGCATTCCCCTCCATGCATACTGCGGAGCGTCACCTATTGACACGCAGGGCAGTGTTATCACTCCCCCTTTCTCTTTCTGCGACGGAAAGATAAGCTGCATCAGTGTCTGGAAGGCATAAAAGAGGCCTGCCTCACCCGAAGCCTCAATGATGACCGAGTCTTTCCGTATGAAGAGGTTATAGGCCTCGCTGCCGGAGAGGTGAGGGTCATGCCTGGCGATGATGACATTCCTGATGTCTCCTTCACCCGGCCCACCGACCTGTATCCTGCTGTAGCGGTCAGACAGAAAGCGGTTAAAGAACCCGGTCACATCCCCTCCAGTGGTGAAGAGGGTATCGATGATCAGTGCGGTTGAAGAGCTGAGGGGGAAACCTCCCTCCTCCTGCACTAAGGAGACCGGTTCCGGTATCACTGAATAAGGACTCCAGCCTGTCTGTTTATCATCTGAACTGCATGATGAATTGGTCAGGAACAAGATGACCAGGCCAACAGCCATCATAGCTGCTGCAGGTGGGTAGTGTTTCATTGTGTGCCTATACTTTAAGGAAGATTTTTTTACGATAGAGAAACCAGAGGAACAGCCATACTACAGCAATATAACCGACAGCGCTTATAAAAGGCTGCACGGTGGCCGGCGACAGGTCGCTTATTCCTTTCAGGAAAAAGTCCCTGATCAGGTCAAACTTGAGAATCCTGAACTGAAGCACGTAGATGGTTATGGAATTCATTCCTATGACTGCAAAGAAGAAGGCCCATTTCCTCAATCTCCAGACATCAATCACCAGGTAGAAAATACCAAGGAGTATCAGGCTCCAGCCACCTGCGTAAAGGACGAAGGAGCTTGTCCACAGGTTTTTGTTGATCGGGAAGAAGAGGCCCCACAGCTTGCCCAGGAGCAGTCCGGCCACCCCGGCAGCAATTATTACCAGTGCCTTCTTCATTCCTGTCAGGCTTTTTGTCTCAAGGCGCAGCAGATGGCCTGCAAAGACACCGAGCAGGGCTGTTGACACGGCGGGGATTGTACTTAGTATACCCTCGGGGTCCATCACTCCCATGTAGAGGGTTCCCGGCATGAGCAGCCTGTCAATGAAACCCGACAGGTTACCCTCGGGGGTGAGCACTCCGGCACCATATCCGGGGACAGGTACGAGGAGCATCAGCAGGCAATAGAGAACGAGCAGGCCCCAGAACCATACCACCTGCCATTTTATCCTGGAGTTGAGCACAATCATCGCAGCAGCAAACCATGCCACCCCGATCCTCCCCAGGACACTGGCAAACCGCAGGTTCTCTGGGTTGAGTTCAAGTATCCTGTTAACAAGCATGCCGAGGATCACAAGTATAATCATCCTTTTAAGGGCATGGAGAAAGATCTCTCTTTTTGTGGCTCCCCTGCTTTTTCTTGAGGCAAAGGAATAGGGCATGGACACCCCTGCCAGGAAGAGGAACAACGGAAAAATCATGTCATAGAATGCAAAACCATTCCATTTGACATGATGCATCTGTTCATTCATCCATACGAATGCGGGCCATCCGGTTACTGTTGCAAAGGCAAAAATGAGCTTCTGCCCGCCGGTGATCCACAACATGTCAAAGCCACGCAGGGCATCAAGGCTGTAGAGCCTTCCGGTATCATCAACCTTTTTGTCGGGTTTGTTCCCTTCCATAAATAGCTATCTGTTTTATCAATGTATCTCAACACGGTTTATTATCACCTCTGTCTCACGGCCGTCAGAAGGGGGTGTTCCCCTGAAAAGCCACAGGTTGATCTTGAGCCTCTCATCTCTGTCAGGCGGAATATCGTTGCCGGTATATCTCCAGCGGGCAATGATATCGGTCTCTTTATCCGGCTTAAGCCTGTGGCCGTGATAACTTGCAAAATCTATTCTTTTCTTCTTCCAGTCGATAATATGTGTCGTATAGTTTCCCTCCAGGTTCATCCTGAACCTTACCCTGTTCCCCGGTTGTGAAGGCTGTATGACATACTGTGCCTCCTGGTTGTTATCAATACCCCATCGTGAGAACTCAATATCTATCTCCTCATCATCATTACGGTAGGTATAGAGTCCCCATACTACCTGCCTGTCAAGGTTGTCGGGCCTTGACGACACAAAGAAGACATACCTGTTGTAGCCATATGATTTTGCCATCTCAACCCTGGCGCAGTTCCAGCGTCCATCGCGGAAGGTTATCTTCAGGTGCAGCTTTCCCTCACCGTCCACCCACACGTTATCTTCTGAGTCAGAGAAATAATTCGGGCCCGGACCGCCTTTTCTGTCGCCTGTTGAAGAGACTATCCAGTCATATCCCGAGAACCTTATTATCCTGGCTCCTTCAGGTATGATACCCCCGGGTTCTTTCCCGGGGCATCCCTGGAAAATAAACAACAGTGATATGAGTAATATTTTGCTCATCAAGCATGACCCTGAGGTGATCCTCTCTTATTTCATTTCAAATACCGTCTCCCCGGCTTTTATTGTCCTTACCACTTTCAGACTGCAATTCTCCTTCTTAAGAATTACCAGGTCCGCCACTGCGCCGGGTGCAGGAAACATCTCTCCCGGTAGCCCTGCAAAATGATACGGACGTTTTCCAGCCATATCAAGGGCCTCTGCCAGGGACACCAGGCCCTTTGCTGCCAGCGTGCTCACACAGTGCAGCAATGAAAGCCCTGACCCGGCAAGCACCTCCGGGTTGCCTTTCAGGTGCAGTTTGCCTGCTTCCGTCACTGTCACCTCCCCTCCTATATGTGTTGAGTAATCCCCGGGAGGCATGCCCGTGAAGTTGGTGGAGTCACTGACAAGCATTGTCCTGCCGGGCTTCATTCTTATGAAAACCTTCATCACGGAATCAGGCAGGTGAAACCCGTCGGCAATAAATGTGGCATACAGCTCATCGGCAGCCAGCTGTTCCCATAAATAATTCCTGTGCCTTGGCAGCATCTGGTGTGAACCGTTACCGAGGTGTGTTGAGAGTGTTGCTCCTGCCATGACAGCCTCCCTGATCATCTCAGGTGATGCCGCGGTATGGCCTATAGCTGTTATCACCCCGCTGCCCGATGCCTGCCTGATAAAATCCACTGCCCCGGGCCACTCGGGAGAGAGGGTGGTAATCCTGATGATACCCCCGCATGCCTGCTGCCATTCAGAAAAGAGCTCCCAGTCCGGTGGCCGTGTATATTCGCGCGGGTGAGCTCCCCTGGCGCCATCCTCCGCTGATATGAAAGGACCTTCAAGATGAATGCCACCGACAGCGCCTGCTGCCTCCGGGTAGATACGGCAGGCTTCGGCTATCGCCTTCACTGACCTGAGGATGTTATCTGCACTGTTGGTGATGAGGGTGGGAAAGAATGTCGTCACCCCCTCGCTACGTAGTTTGATGGAGATGTCCCTTACTGTTGATGGAAGAAGTGGCACGGTATTCAGATCATGACCCGCATATCCGTTAACCTGAAGGTCGGTCAGCCCGGGAGCGATTATGTATCCTGCATCGCTCCCCCGTTGGGCCTCCTCCGTACCGGTAATATATCCCCCCCTGATGGTCACCCTGACCGGTGTCCCGGTGAGATAGTGGCTTCCTGTGATAGTGTGATCGTCCTTTACCATGCCTTACCCGGCTTATTTACTCTTCAAAGAGTTCAAAAGGGTATTGACTCTTTCAGGCACCTGTCTCCTGCTAAGCAATCCTGCTGCAATATACAATAATAATGAAGTAAACAGGGGCACTCCAACCTCCAGGGCCAGCGAAGCGCCGGGAATTATCTTCACAATAATGAATCCGGCTATCCCTGCGACAATGGAGACGACAGCGACCTTGCTGTCACACCTGCGGAACGCCGGGAGCAGCCCCAGTATCATTGGTATGGCTATCGGCCCGAGGAGTGCTGCGAACCATGAGACGATAAGGCCGAAGACCCCGCCGAAACTCTTGGCGTTGACAGCAATAATAATTGTTAGCACAGTGAAGGAGAAGGTCGATATCCTTGCATACAACAGTACTCTTTTCTTACTGTATCCGGAAAAGCCTTTTATGAAGCGCGGAAGGATGTCACGTGTGATCACCGCGGAGATGGTGTTGGCATCCGAGGAGGTCATCGACAGCGTATTGGTAAACAGTGAAGCCATCACCAGCCCGACAAGGCCTGCAGGAAGGAATTTTATTGCCAGCAGTCCGTATGAACGTGTCGGATCTTCAAGCCCGGGGAGGAACAGAGGCGCCGCGAACATGGGGAAAAAGAGGACGATGGGCCACAGGAGATATAGTATTGAGGAGAGTGTCGCTGCCTTTCGTGCCACACTGCCCGAGGAAGAGGCTATGAAACGTGTTGCCAGGTGCCAGGTGCCACCGCTGTAACTGAAGAAGTCTATTATCACCATGGCTATCAGGAACTGCCATGTGTAGGGGTCGCTGAAGGCAGCTGCATGTGTGTCGGGAAGGCGCTGCCACATAGTCAGGAAACCTGCTGCACCGTCACCCAGGTTGACAAGGACAATAACAAACATGGTAATACCGGCCACCAGCTGTACGAGAAACTGGGCAAAGTCATTTACCACATCAGCCCACAGACCTCCCAGCGTGCTGTATATCAGCGATACAGAGCCGGCAAGCAGGATGCCTGTCAGGAATGAGGTGCCTGCAAAGATGTTGAGCAGGATAGCTATAGCAGCCCATTTGGCTCCCACATCAAAAATCTTTATGATGACACCTGACCAGGCTATCAACTGCTGTGTGTTGAGATTATAGCGGGTAAGGAGGTATTCGGTGGGCGACTGTATACCTGTTGCTATCCTCAGGCGTGCCCAGCGGGGAGCCACCAGGTGCGCTCCCAGGAAAGTAGCCGCGGCAACAGCACAGGCCCACCATACATATATCGTCAGCCCGTGGGTATAGGCTATCCCGGCATAGGCAACAAATACGGCTCCACTGTAACCTGAAACATGGTGTGATACCCCGGAAAGCCACCAGGGTAACCTGCCGCCGGCGGTGAAAAAATCGGCGGAATTCTTTACCCTGCGGTAAGCCCAGAAGCCTATCGAAATGAGAAACAGAAAATAGAATGTCAGGACGACCCAATCAATAAACTGCATATCCGTGTTGTTATCTGTTTGTTTTATTTACAAGCGAGAGCCAGGCTGCAGCGTACCTCCTGCCCATAGTCCTCTGCGAGGTGCCGTCAAAGTGCACATTATCATCCTTAGGCGTTGTGCCGAATGAACGGACAACTATCATATGAGGATCCTCATTGGCTATCTCATGCATAATATCATTTATCTGAAGGTACTCCAGGCGGTTCTTCTCCACGCCCGGGAAGAGGCCCAGCTCTCCTGCAACAACAGGCAGCCCGGCATCACCTGCCACCTCCCTGAAATAGTTGAAGAGTGCAACAGTGTTGGCTTTGAAGAAAGGGATCTTTTCAGCGGTGGCATCAGATTCACCCTGGTGCCATATGATGCCTTTAACAGTGCCGTAAGATTGTGCCCACTGAAGCTTCTCCCTGAGATTGCTTTTCAGTCTTACCCCGTTGTACAGAGAGTCACTGAGCCAGTTTTCAGTTGAGCTGCCACCGACGGCACAAGGTATCAGTCCGATATAAATATCCTCACCCAGATACCCGATCAGTGCCTTTGCAAATGCCAGTCCCGGACCCAGTCCGGTAAGTGCAGGCTGGTACAATTGCAGGGGCTCCTTGGCTATTGCCCACCGCATATCAGGAGTGACTGAGAAGATGCGGGGATCAGGTATGGTATCAGCTGGCTCCACAAGACCCCTGCCCGCCATATTGGACTGCCCGGCAAGGACAAACAGCCACACCCTGTCTGCAGGTGGCATCTCACTGACATAATCCCTGGCACGGGGGAAAAATGCCGTGCGGACATCCTGTGCCGGTAGTGTGACAGTGCCGGAAAGCAGGGTCAGCAGAAGAAAAAAACCGATCCGTACGCCCATATCATAAATTTCTGTCACCGGTGAGCCTTGCATGAAGCAGCACCAGCTTCCTGTTCCGGATCATGTTCTGTTGTGCTATCTCGGTGTCATACAGAAAGCCTTTATTGAGCCGTGCAAATCTTTTATCCAGCTGCCGTGATTCCCTGATGAGTTTTTCAAGGTCCGCTGCCAGGCTCTCTTTATCGTTAACTGAAAACCCGGGATCATTGAACCTTGTTTCGGCCTCCCTGAAGGCCAGGTAGTGGTCCCTGAGATCAAGCATGAGCCTCAGGTGCTCAAACTCATTGATATTGCTTTTGGCCTTAAGATTATTCATCTTTCTGACAGCCGCTGTCACTGTCTCTCTCATTGCCGTTATCGACGGCGATGCAGCCGGTTTGCCGTTTATGATGAGCTCCGGCGGAATTGTGAGTATCTCCCACAGCATCTCCCCTTCTGCTTCAGTGAGTCCGAACCGTTCGCCGGCATACCTCACCACAAATGCGTGGGGATCAACAGGGGCATCCTGTTTAAGTGCTTCAGCATAAGAAGCAAGGAGTATCCTGAAACCTGACAGCGGGTAGGTGTTCCGGATCTGCTCCATATCCATCACCTCGTAGTTAACATCCCATGTGAACCCGTAAAGACCTGAGGTAGACCATGATGTCATCACTATGCCGGTATACCCTGCCTGCCTGGCATAGGGAATGAAATCGCGCTGGTTGTTGAAATGTTTCTCCCAGCAGGTGACATAGGCATTGTCAGGATGGCTCCTGAGAGAGGGAGAGCCCCAGAACTGCCATCCCTGTTCCTGCAGCGCTGCGATATCGCCAAAATAGTTTGTCTTCCATCCGTAGTTCCAGTCGACAAAGATGGTCTCCGCGGGCAGCTCCTCTGCAGCCTCGGGGTACTTGAGAAGAATGTCCGCCCACATCACCGGTTTCTTGCCGAGGCTGATGACAATGTCACACATCATCTTCATATAATCGACGAAGAGTTTCGACTTGCCTTCGGTTGCAGCCTTGAGGGCACATTCGGGGCAATGGCCAAGAAGATAGGTCTCATCACCTCCGATATGGATATAGTCAGAGTTATGCATCGCGGCCATATCGGCGAAGAGGTCGGCAAACAGCAGGCTATCCTCCTGCACCTTCAGAGGACAGAGCTGAGAGATATCCTTGCGGTCTTCCCTCATCGCACTGTACCTGTCGTGCCGCAGTATATACTCTACATGCCCGAAGCACTGCTGCAGGGGAATGACATCTATTCCCTTTGCCTTGCAGTAGTCGATGAATGAAGCGACCTCCTCCCTGGTATATGCCAGTTTGTTTGTTATTGTTGCATTATTGAGATAAGGGTATGATGCCTCCCACTCCATGACAAGGGTGTTGATACCCAGTCCTGCCAGGTCATCTGCAAGCGCCCTGAGAGCATCCATCGTCATCACCTGGATACGGAGATCAACATGAAATCCTCTTACTGCAAATGAGTTGTCAGCGTTCCGGGGAACAGGGTTTTCCGTTACAGCTTCCGATGGTGCATTTCTGCACCCGGTGAGGATAAGCATCACCGCTGCCAGGAGCAGCATTGCCTTTCTGGTTTTGTCAGTCATCAACATCAGGTTCATTGTCCCGTCTTTTTAATCTGTTATAGGAGCCTGACTCCCTCTGTGGCAAGCGCTATCCGGATTGCTTTTTCACCGGACCTGCTGACACTTATGTGAGTCGTGCCCTTTTTGTTATGACATTTTACTTTCGCCCTTTCCCCGTCTCCTGACCATGGTACAACCAGCAGGTGGGATCTTACGATACCTTTTCCCTGAATAACGAATGATGCCAGTGGCGCCATGGTGGTTACCCCCCTGAGGCTTACCATCCCTTCCGTTACGCTGAACCCGCCGTCTGACCCGGGGCAGGCTGCTATCACATCGGCTGTTATACCCGAGCTTACAGTCAGTGATTTACCTGTCAGCCCGGTGATAACAGCTGCATGGGGGAGGTGAAGCAGTATCTCGTACCTGTGCTCCCCCCCGGTCTCAAACGTATCACTTATTACTGCTAGCCGGTCCCCGACGAGACTGATTGTCCTGCTCCAGCGCACACCCGCGTTGGTAGCCTCTTCAGGGGGGGAGACCATTGTCAGGCAGGATATCTCATCTCCCGGCATCCATGATGTTATCCTGTTGGGTGTCTCCCTCCTGGGGACCCACAGCTGGTCCGATGATGTTGCTGCCTCAGTCACACCGTCAATTATGACGCTGTTGTGTGCCCTTGTTGTACGGTACCATTTCACCAGGGCCGGATCATCATAGTTACAGCATCCGCTTTCTGTCATCAGCGGCATGCCGGAATGCCACAGCTCAAAGCCCAGCCGTCCGGCATGGGCATGAGACCCTATTACCGGGGCAGGGTTGGCAAGGAGATACCAGCCATTGTCACCTCCTTGTCTCATGACGGCTACCTGGGTGTCGGGGAAAAGGACCGACCCCTGCCTCTCAGCCAGCGCCATGGTTCCAAGTAGTTCATTGATGGTCTCCGTGATGGTCGGGGCGGGCATCTCGTAAGAATCATTGACAGGAGGCATGGTGCCGTCAGGCCGCACCACGGCGGTGAGGTAGCGAACCATGGAACGGAGCCTGGACAGTGTAGCCGGCGGGGGCTCAATGCCGTTTGCAGTACAGAGAAGGAAGGCATCCCTGAAGAGATGTGCCTCAAAAGGATAATAACCGAACATCTGTTCCACATTCCCCCCGTCATCGTAGAAAGCATGTTCCAGATGATGATTGAGTATCACAAGTGCTTTTTGCCTCAGTTCCTGTGCCTCCTCCAGCAGGGGGAAGAGCACACCCAGGTATAGCATGGCCAGTGCCCCGTGCGACTGGTGATTAAACTCATTGAGCCTGGCCTGTCCGAAGCCGGTGGCAAGGATGTGTGCATGATCCTCCAGGGAGTCGGTGATAAGCTTCTTCTCCTCTGCCGACAATCCCTTCTCTCCGAGGTAATAGCACCACGAGAAATGTATTGAGCGCCAGGCGACCTGCATGTCCCTCCAGTTATAGGTGGTGCGGTGCGAATCAGGGAGAAGGGGATTATCAGATATCCACTGCCTGATAATATCCATCATGTCATCCAGGTAGCTCCTGTCACCGGTGAGGTGGTACATCCTGGCAAAGGAAGGGAGAAAGTAAAACCTGTTCAGCCAGACGCTCTTTTCCACCTCGGTGGTTTCAAACCTGCTCCAGCCTGTCGGCTCTCCGTATACTTCAGCTATCAGGCCTCCCCTGATGGCTTCGACGATCTTCTCATCCTCCTCTGTGCCGAGGAGAGCCATCTGAATGAACTTGCCCCCCTGGTCCTTGGGGATATAATCGCCGATATTGTACCTGCCGGCGTACCTGGTAAATGGGAAGAGAGGTGAATCTCCACAGGGCTGGTCAAAGAACAGCTTTCTGAAGGCATCCGCCGGTGCTGCACTGATATACAGTCCCCCCATGGCAACACCGGCAGTTCCTGCAAAGAACCTTTTTACGAATAGCCTTCTTCCGCTGGTCATTCTATAAACTTACTCAAAATCCACGTCACCGAAAGAATCCCTGTCAAAATAAAAGCTGCAGTCAGGATGGTTCTGCAGCACTGATGCAGGACAGGCGGTGGTGACAGGACCGTTGATAGTATTGTATACTGCATCTCTCTTACTCATTCCCGGTACGACGCAGAAGAGATGCGATCCGCCAGTGATGACCGGGATAGTCAGTGTCAGGGCCTTACGAGGCACCTCATCGAGTGTTGCAAAGCATCCTTCATTGACCTGCTGCATGCGGCATGATCTGTCAAGACTCACCTTTTTAACAGTCAGGGGGTCATTGAAGTCGGCCACAGGCGGGTCGTTGAAGGCAATATGTCCGTTCTCGCCAATCCCAAGGCAAATGACATCTACCGGCGCCTCATGTATCAGGCGGGAGTATCTCTCCGCCTCCTGCCGGGTATCTTCATTTGCATTTATCAGGTGGACATTTTTCATCTTCACCTTGCTGAACAGCCGCCGGGTGAGGTAGAGGGAGAAGAGTTGTTCGGCACCGTTATTCAGCCCTATGTACTCATCCATATGAAACGCTGTGACCCTCCTCCAGTCGATAAGCTCAGAACCTGCCAGGTAATCGAGCATCTCATTTTGCGAAGGTGCAGCAGCAAAAATCATCCTTACCTCATCCTTAACTCTCAGCAGCCCGGCAACCCGGGCCTCAACATCTCTCCCTGCAGCCAGGCCCATATCGTGCCTGGTTGGAAAAACATTGACATTAAGGTGTTTATATCTGTTAATCCTCATTGCGGTAAAGCATTAGTTCACGGCCCGGTATAAAAGTGTCAGGCCACATGTAAAATATCATCTCCAATCGGGGCAGATTTTTAAAGAATCAGATGGGTATGTCGTTACTATTCTCCAATCACCCTCATAAAATACCCATCTGATCTTCAACCTTTAAAAACTAACCCTAAAAAACCCGGTGAGAGTTCATCATAACGACAGGTACACGATGTCTGCCGTCACATGTATCACCCCGTTGGTCGGTTCAATGTTTGATGTGATGATAGTCCAGCTCTTCTTTGTACCCTGGTTGATCAGACCCTGATAATTGGTATTATGAGAGAGGTACATTATTGAACCGCTTTCAGTGGGGTATGATATCGGGTTGTTGCTTAAAAGAAGGTCCGGGTCGGAAAAGATGACCCTGGCGTTCACAATATGGTACTTGAGGATCCCATCAAGGGTTGCAACAGGGATCGCAGCAATATTTGCATAGCTGTTGGTCTTCATATAAGCCCTGAAGGCACTGTTCCTCGGAGCGATGAATGTCCTCACCGAGGTGCCGGAATAGAGGCTTTCAAGCCCTGTGGCAGTGATTGCCTCCTCCATCAGCGAAAGAGAGTCGGTTGCCTGGATAAACTCCCAGGCAGTCATATCAACCTTGCCGCCGGGATTACCGTACACGTATTCATAATCCTCCTGTATCTCGCATGAAGCGAACATCATGGCAAGGGCAAGGGGGACAAGCAGCATCTTGACCGGATGGAGCTTTCGAAATATTATTTTATTCGTTTTCATCATAACAATATTTAATTATGTAAGGTATGATTGACACACCCGGTATTGATCTCAATACTGTTGTTCATGTATCTCGAAGAGCAGGTGTGTTTCATTTTACGTTTCATTGATAATATTCAGCAGCAATTAGTTATAAAAGCTGTTTTGCGTCAGGTTAGGATTCTTGTTCAGAGAGTTCTGGTGTATAGGCCATACTAGGTTATCTTCATTGCTGAGACCGTTTATCGGGCCCATGGTAGAGATAGCCTTTCCTGTTCTGACAAGATCAAACCAGCGGTGTCCTTCATAGCACAGCTCAACCGATCTCTCCTGCAGTATGGCTGATTCAAGGTCGCCATACATGGCAACGGCATCTGCTTCGGTGTCGAAGGCGGGTATACCTGCCCTGGTCCTGATGGTGTTCAGCAGTGAGAGAGCTTCTGCCTTGTTGGCGGCGCCACCTATCTGGTTGAGGGCTTCTGCCCTGAGAAGCATAATATCAGCGAGCCTGATCAGGATGATGTCCTGCTTTGCAGGCGTTGAGACCTCATCACTGACTCCCATGCCGAGATATTTCCATATGGCCTTCGGATCAGCCGGGACAATGTCATAAACAAAGTCTCTCCTGAGGTCACCTGCCTCTATTGATGCCTTCCACTTCTCAGAAGGAGTGTATATTGCGTAAGACCCGACAGCATAAAGAGTCCTTAAGCCGTTGGTCTCGGTGTCATTGTAACCTACCTCAAAGATGCTCTCTTTGGCAAAGCTCTCTGAGAACATCTTACCCCAGTCGGCGATGGCTACCAGGCTGTAGAGCGGGTTTGCCATGACCAGCGAAGAGGTTGTGACAGCCTCAGCATACTTATGCCTCCACATGTATACCTGTGTCAGGAGGCCATTGGCGCCGCCCCTGGTAAACATGATGCGGTCATTGTTGCTGTTGTACTTCTCGACACAGTTTTCAGCAGCGTATTTAAGGTCTGCCTCTACCTGGTCAAGGATGATCTCCTTGTCGGTCTTACCGATGAATATATCCTGGTCGCCCGAGGTATAAGGTTCGGTGATGAACGGCACGTCGCCCCACACTCTTACGAGGTAGAAATATGCAAGAGCCCTGAGGGCACGGGCCTGCCCGATAAGCTGCCTGCCCGCCACATTATCCTCCTCATATACATTGGGTATGTATTTGATGGCATAGTTAGCCCTGCTGACCATGGTATAGAGGTTGGTCCAGTCGGCAGATGAAGCCGTGGCTGTCAGGTTGTTGGAGCTGAGTACGAGAGACTCACCCGACTGTGCGGTCTGCACATTGTCAGCCCTTCCTTCACCCCAGTAGCAGAAGTTTAGTCTGAAGACTGACTGCGCAGCATCGTAAATCCCGTAAACGCCTGCCTGTGCATCAGCTGTTGTCTTGTAAAACCCTGAGGCTGAGAAGCTGCTGACGGGATCTTTTTCAAGTAAATCGGTACAGGCAGTCACCTGCAACAGTACGATTACCGCTATGGCTGTTTTTATATATTTTAATTTCATATCCGTCATTTTTTTAGAATTCCATATTGAGACCAAATATTACGGTACGGCTCTGAGGATAAGCACCATCATCGACCCCTACCTGCAATCCGCTGTAAGAGTTAACCTCCGGATCATAACCGGTGTAATGGGTGAAAGTAACCAGGTTCTGGCCGGTGACATATGCGCGAAGCATACTTATACCCACCTTGTTTGTTATGGATGACGGGATGGTATATGACAGGGTCACATTCTTAATCCTCATGTACGAACCATCTTCAACCCACCTGTCGGATACCCTGAGATATTCATTTCTCATCGGGTCATTACGTACCGGTGCCGGGTAGTCTGTAACATCACCCTGTTCCCTCCATCTGTTAAGAGCATCGGTTGAGACGTTATTGTAAGCGAATACCCAGTTCCTCATGTTGTTGAGGTTGCTATAGATGTCGTTTCCATAGCAGAACTGCAGGAAGACATTGAGAGAGAAGTTCTTGTATGAGAAATCGTTATTGAGACCGCCGGCAAAGAGAGGCTGTGCATCACCAATGATCTGCTTGTCCTCATCATTGATGATATGGTCATTATTGAGGTCATCCCAGATAATATCGCCGCCCTTGAATATCTTGCCTGTAGCGGAGCCGAACCTTACCTGGTCAACGTTATCCTCGTCGCGTGAATAAACACCGAGGAACTTCCAGCCGTAGAAAGTACCGATGGGCTCACCCTCCTTCAGGATGTGATAGGTCCCGTTCTGTATGTAACCATTTGTGAGAACGTCATCAGGAAGGTTTACAACCACGTTTTTATTGAACCCTATATTGAAACTTGTGGTCCACTGGAATGCTCTGTTAATATTATGAGTGATAAGTGAGAACTCCATCCCCTTGTTTGAGATATCGCCTATGTTCTGCGTTATATAACCGAAGCCTGTTGTTTCAGGAATGGGTACTGCAAAGAGGAGGTCCGAAGTGTTCTTGATGTAGAAGTCGCCCACAAAGTTCACCCGGTTTTTGAACATTGCAAGGTCAATACCGAGGTTGTACTGAGTGGTGACCTCCCACTTGAGAGCCTGGTTGGGCATCACTGTGGGAGCAGCACCTGAGTATGTGAGGTAATTGGTTCCTATTGAGAACTCACCGCCTGACACATAGTTGGGAATGGATTCGTTTCCACCCTGGCCTACGCTCACCCTTAACTTACCGTCGGTGAGGAATCCCAGCCCGTCGGCAAACGACTCGTCGGAGAAGCGCCATGCAGCCGAAGCTGAAGGGAAGTAACCGAACCTGTTCTCGGCGCCGAACCTGGATGATCCGTCAGCCCTGATGTTTGCCTCGGCAAGGTACCTTCCCTTGTAGTTGTATGTCAACCTTCCATAAAATGACGCCATAGCATGTTCATCGGTCCTGTTGACAGCCTGGTTGGAGATTGTACCGGCTCCATTGAGGGTGCGGACATTGTCACTGGCAAAATACATACCGTTGAGGCCTGTGGTTTCCAGCTTCCAGTTCTGCATACTGAACCCTGCCATTGCAGAGATGTCATGATCCTCACCAAGTGTGGTATTATAGGTAAGGTAATTCTCGTTAGCCCAGGTCATATTTGTCGTTGCCCTGACCGAGCCCCAGTTGTAACCTGCGCGGTAGTCGACGGTAGTTGGATAGAACTCATCCTCCTTCATGTTTATATAATCGATGCTCAGGCTTGTCCTGAACATCAGTCCTTCTATAATATTATATTCAAGATACTGGTTACCGATGATCCTGTTGGTGACATTGAGGTGCGTGCACTCTTCAGCCATGCCCACAGGGTTTCTTTTACCATTGAAATAATATATAGGTGATCCGTCAGGATAGGTGAGCGAATAAATAGGTGGCCTGACGAGTATTGACTGCACGAGGCTGAGGTTTCCCGTACCGCCGGCATTTATCCTGTTGTTTCTGCCGTTGGTAAATGAGATATTCTGGCCTATTGTCACCTTGTCGGATACCTTGAAATCGGTGTTTAGCCTTGAGGTGATCCTTTTGTAGTTGGAAGCCAGGAAGATGCCATCCTGGTCGAGGTAAGAGGTGCTGAATGCATATCTTGCTGCTTCAGTTCCTCCCTGCACTCCCAGTTCGACCTGATGCTGCCATGCTTTGCGATACATCACGCTCTGCCAGTCGACATCGCCGTTATTCATCGGGTTGAGAGAATCGATGGCTGTCCAGTGAGGTTCGGTAGGTGTGGTGGCATTGTTATACCTGTCAAGGTTCTTATAGGAGTCGATAATAACCTGGCGCCATTGCTGGGCATTGAGAACCCCCAGGTGGCGTGTTATTTCGCTTATCCCGCTGAAGTAATTAAGACTCACCTTTGCCTGTCCTGCTTGTCCCCGTTTGGTTGTAATGAGGACGACACCGTTGGCGGCCCTTGATCCGTAGATAGCCGTTGAGGCGGCATCTTTAAGAACCTCTACTGATTCTATATCACCGGGGTTGATGTCTGCCAGCGGGTTCAGACCGTGCTGGTCATAACCGTTGAGCTGCGTAAGGCTTGATGATTCAACAGGTACACCATCGATGACATACAGAGGGTCATTACCTGAGTTCAGTGACGAATATCCCCTCACCCTCACTGTTATGCCATCACCCGGGGCACCCGAGTTTGATGTCACCACAACGCCGGGGGCACGTCCCTGCAGTACCGACAGAACATCCTTGACTGGTGTGTTCTCTATGCTGGCAGAGCTTATTGAAGAGATGGATCCTGTGAGGTCTCTCTTCTTCTTGAAGCCGTAGCCGACGACGACCAGTTCCTCAATCATGGTCACATCACTCTGCATCGCCACATTGATGACTGTGCGCGATCCTACGGTCACCTCCTGGGGAGCATAACCGACAGATGTAAACTGCAGAACGGTGTTGTTTGACGGTACATCGATGGTAAAGGAACCGTCAAGATCAGAGGCCACACCGGTGGTGGTGCCCTTGATCACAATTGTCACTCCGGGAAGCAGTTCACCTGTTGTTGCGTCGGTGACCTTCCCGGTGACTTTTTTCTGCTGCAGCTCCAGGGTAGATGATGCAGCAACGCTGTAGGTAATCAGCATTGACAACATGATCACTAACCCCGACAGCAGAACCGGTTTCTTCCATTTCATTTCTGAACAGAAGAGCACGTTCGATTGCTTTTTTTTCATAGTTTTGAGAGTTTAGGGTTTAATTTAAATCCTTTCACATACCTGCTCCCGGGATGCATCGTCACAATATGCCCGGGAGCGGTTTTGTTTATCTGATTAATGTCAAGAAGTTAATTTTCAATGATTTGCTAATTTGAGCCAAACCTCACAGATCAAATTTATGACATAAAATTTCAAAAAGCAAACGTTTGCGTAAATTTTTGCTTCAAAATATCTGTTTTTAACATTTGAATACTTTTCGCAGTATATAATGTACCCGGCGAAAAGATAAGATGTCATACATATTTTACTCTTTTTCTGTTATTTAATTTATACAAGAGAAATATATAATGGAATTTTATTTATTTTCGTAACATGATCAAACGTTTGCACATTTTAATTAATACTAACTTTATCCCATGCCCGGCACGAGAGTTACCATAAAGGATCTGGCGAAAAGGATGAACCTTTCCGTTTCCACAATCTCGAGAGCCCTACACAACCATCCCAGTATAGGCGCCGAGACCACTGCGGAGGTTTGGAA
This sequence comes from Bacteroidota bacterium, assembly GCA_003250475.1. Classification (GTDB taxonomy): domain Bacteria; phylum Bacteroidota; class Bacteroidia; order Bacteroidales; family VadinHA17; genus SR-FBR-E99. The sequence continues at coordinate 38,863 of QKGI01000064.1, forward strand.
GCTGGCCAAGCAGCTTGGCTATTTCCCGAACTCGGTGGCCTCAAACCTGCGCCGCAGGAAGACGAACATGATTGGTGTGATAGTCCCCCGCATCGACATCACATTCCATTCACATGTGATCAGCGGTGTTGAAGAGGTGGCTTACAAGATGGGTTATAACGTCACCATCTACCAGTCGCGCGACTCCCTGGAAAGAGAGGTAGCTATAACAAGTATCCTTCAGACGAACATGGTTGCCGGCATAATAGCATGCCTGGCGCTTGAGACACAGGACTGCAGTCATTTTGCCAGGTTCAACAGCCAGAAGGTGCCTCTTGTATTCTATGACAGGGTGAGCAATGAGCTGGAGGCCAGCAAGGTGATAATAGACGATTTCGATGCAGCCTTCAGGGTCACACAACACCTTATTAATATAGGATGCAAACGTATCGCCCATATTGCAGGGTGCCTCACCACCTCAATCTTCTCGGCAAGGCTTGAGGGTTATAAGGCCGCTCTTCAGAAGAACAACATCCCCTTTGACCAGAACATGGTATGCTGCGCCAGCAACCTGACCTACGAAGAGGGTGGCCGGTGTACAAAGAAACTCCTGAAGCTGCCCGAGATGCCCGACGGTATGTTTTGTGCAAATGATTATACAGCCATCGGTGCTATACAGGTCATCAAGAAAAATAACCTGAGAATACCGGAAGACATTGCTGTGGCCGGATTCAGTAACTACCCGGTATCGACAATCATCGAACCGGCACTGACTACAATAGATGACCGTGCCTTTGAGATGGGCAAGACTGCCGCCCGTATGCTCATCAGGCAGGTCGAAGAGAGAGACGTGAATATAGCTTCCGAGACTATCGTCATCAGGACCGACCTGATAGTACGTGATTCTACCAGGAGACAACCTGTTCAACCCTGAGTAGACAAACCTGAGCCGGAAAAACCATCTGTAGCACCCTGACAGCCATATCGCACTTTCTTCCCTGATTGCTCTATTAATCAGGAAATCAGAACTATCTGCCCGTAAGCATGCCCCAACAGCCACCATCAATAGTGAATCAGACAGACATTTTGCCTCCACGGAGGACCATATTTCATTTTTTTTCATACTTTTACGCCACTTTTAGAAAATATGCACAGTAAAACCAAAAATGTGTCATTAAAACCGAAGCTCATGAAAAAATTCCTAACCCTGTTTTCCGCACTGCTAGTTACCGGTTCCCTTCTTGCAGGCGGTCTGGTAACAAACACCAACCACAGCGCATACATGGTGCGCATGCTGAGCCGCCAGGCTTCAACCGGCGTGGATGCAGTATATTACAACCCTGCAGGACTGACAAGCCTGGCAGACGGATTTCATTTTTCACTTAATAACCAGATCATCGGTCAGACAAAGACTATCACTAACAATTACTATTTCCTGACTGAGAAACCGACTGAATATATCGGTACTGTAAGCGCTCCTGTCTTTCCGGGTGTATATGCCGTTTACAAGACCGGCAAATTAGCCTTCTCTGCAGGTTTCAACCCGATCGGCGGTGGCGGCGGCGCTGAATATGCTACCGGCCTTCCCTCATTCGAAAAGCAGATTGCGAACCTGGTGCCCGGGCTGCAGACTCAGCTGGCTCCGCTTGACCAGGGCGTAATAGATGCAACTACTCTGGACCCCACCTTCAGAAACGTAACCGGTTATGACGGTACCATATTTTTCGAAGGAAGCTCAATCTACTTCGGCTACCAGGCTAATGTATCATATGAAATCAATGACTTCATTTCCGTGGCGCTTGGAGGAAGGTATGTGACAGCAAAAAACACCTACCAGGGTTACGTAAATAATGTTACCATTACTGCTTCACCGGCAGCATTACCGGGGAGTGTTCCTGCTCCGTACAGCGGCTCACCCGGCAACTATCTGAGAGCTATAGCCCAGACACCTTACGGTGCCACACAGGCAACCAGCCTCAACGCTACAGCTGCAGCCCTTGATGTCATGACAAATATCGAGGCAGACGTTGTTGAGGAAGGAAGCGGATTCACTCCCATAGTAAGCGTCAATATCACTCCTGGTGGTGATATGTTCAATATCTCGCTCAAATACGAGTTCAAGACTACCCTGGACCTGACCACTACTGTCATCGACGGCAAGGACGGAGGCGGGATGTTTGAGGATGGTGGAACCAAGGTAGCTGACATGCCCGCAGTTCTCTCTGCAGGTGTCGGCATACGTCCCATGGGAAAACTCTATATCGCAGCTGGTATGAATTATTACTTCGACAAGAATAACGATTATGACGGCAGCAGAGACCTCGAGGTCGCAATGATCGACAAGAATTTCTACGAATATTCAGTAGGCGTGGAATATGCACTTACCAAGATGATTAAGCTTAGTGCCGGTTACAGCGGTACACAGACAGGTGTAAACGACACCTATCAGAGTGACCTGAGATATAGTCTCAACACATCTACATTTGGCGGAGGTATCGGTCTTACCCTTTCACCTATGATCGACATCAACCTCGGTGGAATGTGGACAATGTACCAGGATGGAAGCAAGTCAACCCCGGTTACCGGTTTACCTGATACAATCGAAACCTATGACACCGAAACATGGGTGGTAGGTATCGGTGTGGATCTCCACTTCTAATACTAACCTATGATCTATTAAAGCCCCGCACTGAATACAGGCGGGGCTTTTTTTTCAGTAACTCACCCCCTCCCATCTCAGGGTTTCAAGATAGAGTCCCAGGTCAGGAGTGTCGGATGTCATCATCCTGTCATACCATGACCTGGCTTTCACCTCCCTGCCCCTCTTGTGATCAATAAGAATAAGGGAGGTGTAAACTGATCCTTCAATTCCCAGGTTAAGAGAATCCGTTTCATTGATGATCTCCTCAAAAATGCTGTAAGCAGCCAGATCCTGGCCCCTGTCCGACAGGCTATAAGCCTCATTAAGTTTACTGTTCAGAGCCGGATCGGTAACAATCCCCCTGAAAGAGAGGCAGCCGCCAACACAATCCTCGATTATTGAAAACCACGTGGGCATCCCCGTGGGTGGGAATGTCAGTGAGAAAGCAGCTTTTTCCCCCGGGCGTTTGAACTTACGGGTTGACGGACAGTATGGCAATCCCTTTAAACCCTTCATCTTTATCCTTGTGCCGTCCGGCATGACCAGGTAAGTGTTCCTGTCGATGCAAAACCATGCATTGTTGATGTCACTCATTACAGTCATCGAGACAACAGTGGCGTCTCCGTTGAAATCCACCCTCACTATCTCGGCGGTGAGGGGTGACTTAATGCCGTAATTGGGACTTAGCACACTCTGTGCAGCCGCAGTATAACCTAATGCAGCTAGTATCAATATGATCGTTCCCTTTTTCATTTTATCGTTATGATTGTTGGTTCTTTATAAGTCTGAAGGTCCGAAGGTCTGGTGTCTGAAGGTCTGAGGTCTGAAGGTCTGAAGTCTTGCGGTCCTGCAGTCTTGCAGTCTTGCAGACTTGGCGAAGCGTAGCGGGGATCTTCGACCGTAAGGTAGGGACAGTCTTCCTGTGCCGTTGTCTGCCACCTTTAAAAGGAGGTTTTTGACCCCTTTTACTATATTCCTCAATTATCATACCGTAAAGTTAGTGATTTAACTGAGAGCCTTTTCAGTCTTTGTACTCACTCCATAAACAGATGCTAATACTATGTTTGTAACAACTTTGTAACATTTGTGTAATCCGAATGTAACAAAAGTGCAGGTATTTTGTAATGTCAAACCATCAACTTCAATTCTGATGAAAATTAAGATCTTATCACTAATGTTCACCCTTCTTGTTCTGACAGCAGTTACAGCCTCAGCCCAGGATAGTGACGAATTCAAACCGGGAGGTAAAATGTACGGGCTGTTTTTCACCAACTTCCATACCACTTATGAAGGCGGGTCAAACAGTTCTGCTTTTGAAGTCACACGTTCATACCTTGGATTCGAATACAGGTTCTCCGAAGAGATATCTACGCGTATCCTGTATGACGGCACAACAAATGTCATTGACGGAAAAACTCTCTATTCGGGATATCTCCGTAATGCCTTTATCCAGTATAAAAAAGGCAGTTTCATTTTACAGGGCGGCCTCATAGGTATGGAGCAGGTCTCGGCGATGGAAAAGATATGGTCATACCGGTTCATATCAAAGCCTCCGATTGATTATTCAGGGATGGTACAGGTTGCCGACCTCGGTGTAAGTACAAAGTTCAACGCCGTGGAATGGCTCTCGGTTGATATCTCTGTCACGCAGGGACGCGGGGTTAAGAACCTGGTTGCTGACGGCACCTATAAGCTGTCTGCAGGCTTTACCATGACTCCGGCCACCCACATGATCATAAGAGGCTTTTATGATATGATGGGATCATCAGGCAGCATGCAGCGAACAGCAAGCATCACTGCGGCATATACCGGACCCCGGCTTACTGCCGGCGCTGAATATTTCAGGCAGGACAACAACAAGATGACTGTGGGAAACGACTATTCGGGTGTCAGTTTCTTCACCAGTATCCCCCTCGCAGAAAAGGTGAACCTGTTTGCCAGGTATGACCGCATAAGCTCTACCATACCTGAAGGAGAAACAGATCCGTGGAATATTACAAAAGACGGGTCATATCTTTTTGCAGGTATTGCCTTCTCGCCGGCACGAAATATAAGAATATCACCTAACTTTATTGGGTATATTCCATCAGACAGCGAATCGGATATGAGGAGTACAATAGGATTGAACGTGGAGGCAAGATTCTGACAGTTAAATACTTAACCCTGATCAGGCACTGACATAATGAAACAACCGGCCATAAAAAGACCTTCAGACCTTCAGACACCAGACCTTCAGACCTCAGACCTTCAGACCTTCAGACCAAAAGAACCAACAATCATAACGATAAAATGAAAAATCAGAGCGGCCTCCTGCGGCAGCGGCCCGTCAACAGGCAAAGGAAGCAAAGTGACTCTCTCGGCTGCCGGGGCGACTTTCCCACAGCCGTTCTATAACCTAGCATTCAAGAAACACAGTGAGGCAGGTGGACCCCTTATCAACTACGGAGGAATAGGCTCCGGAGGGGGCATCAAGAGTCTGCGTGACCAGGTAGTTGACTTCGGCGCAACCGATGCCTACCTCTCCGATGCCGAGCTGGCGGAGATGCCGGGTGAGGTGGTACACATACCCACATGCATAGGCGCCGTGGTCATAGCCTACAACCTTCCCGGGGTGAACGGGCTGCAACTTACTCCTGCCCTCCTTGAAGGTATCTTTCTTGGCACTATAAAGACATGGAACGATCCGCAGATTACAGCCGTCAACCCGGATATCACGTTGCCGGCCATGGACATCACAGTTGTGTACCGCTCTGACGGAAGCGGCACCACATACATCTTCAGTGACTATATGTCGAAGGTAAGCGCAGTCTGGAATGAAGAGATGGGCACCGGCAAAGCTCTTAACTGGCCGGCAGGTATCGGAGCCAAGGGTAACCCCGGCGTTGCAGGCACCATCAGCCAGAGCCAGGGGACGGTAGGCTATATCGGCTTTGAATATGCTTACGCGCAGAAAATCCCGATGGCCAGGGTGATGAACAGCTCGGGCTACTTTATCGAGCCTACGCTTGACTCATTCACTGCCGCGGCTGATGTCGACATGCCTGCTGACACGAGGGTGATGATAACCAACTCGCCAAACAGCGAGGCCTACCCTATCACCAGCTTCACATGGATCATCATGTACAGGGAGCAGTCGTACGGCAGGCACTCCCGCGAAGCAGCCGAGGCAACAGTACAAACTGTCAAATGGCTTACCGGTCCCGACGCACAGGCCATAGCCACCAGCGTGCATTATGCCTCACTGCCTCAGAACGCCGTTGACCAGGCAGCCATATTGCTGAAGGGTATCACATTTGACGGAGAACCACTCCTGAAGTAACGGGATGGCAGGCGACAGGATAACAAAAGCCCTGCTCTTCATCTCGTCACTGACAATACTGCTGCTCAGTGCCGGAATAATCCTCTCCCTTGCCGGAGGGGCTGTTCCGGCTTTTAAGGAATACGGGATAGGGTTCATCACCTCCACGAAATGGAACCCCACAGCCGGAAGCGAGGAGTACGGGGCGATGTCGTTCATTGCCGGCACGGTAATCACCTCGATACTGGCACTGATAATATGTATCCCTATGGCCTTCTCCACCTCCCTGTTCATAGCGGAATACTACAGAGGCACGCGGACAGCTGGTATACTGCGCAGCCTTGTAGATCTCCTGGCAGGTATCCCATCGATTGTTTACGGATTCTGGGGGTTCTATGCTCTCCGGCCGTTGCTTGTAAGCACCGGTCTTACCGACCAGGGGTTCGGCATATTCACTGCCTCGCTGGTGCTGGCGATAATGATCGTCCCCTATGCCACCTCTCTCAGCGCCGAGATCATCTCCATGGTGCCCTCCGAACTCAAGGAGGCCGCCTACTCCCTCGGGGCGACACGCCGGGAGGTTATTTTCCACGTGGTCATCCCTTCAGCACGCTCGGGTATAATAGCCAGCTTCATCCTGGCACTGGGCCGTGCACTCGGTGAGACCATGGCAGTTACGATGCTTATCGGCAACGCCAACATAATGCCCCGGGGACTCTTTGCGCCGGGTAACACAATGGCATCGGTCATCGCCAACCAGTTCGGAGAGGCTGACGGACTGAAGATGAGCGCCCTGATTGCAATAGGGCTGCTGCTCTTCCTGATAACCGCCCTGGTCAACGCCCTTGGTAAAATGATCATCAAACGCTTTGCCTGACAGACAGATGAAGAAGGAACTGAGTGACAATATAGGCAGGCGTAACCGTGCAAACGGCTGGTTCAGATCTCTGGTCATTGCAGGATCGGTGATCACGATTATTCCGATATTCCTTATCGTCGGCAACCTCGCCGTCAAGGGGTACCGCCAGATAAACCTGGCTTTCTTCACCGAGCCGGCCCCCGATACTTTCCAGGCGATGATGGCAGCCTCATCCGGCGAGATCATCCCGGGCGGTATTGCCAACGGTCTCACAGGATCACTCCTCATGGTGCTTATGGCATCCCTGATAGCTGTCCCCCTGGGGCTCATGACAGGGATATACATCTATGAGAACAGCACCAGGAGGTATGCCGCTTTCATCAGGAGCCTGACAGAGATATTACAGGGGGTGCCGTCAATCATACTTGGTATCATAGCCTACTTATGGATCGTTAAGAACATCACCAGGGGCTATTCTGCCCTGGCTGGCAGCGTTTCCCTGACCATCATGATGCTGCCGCTTATAATACGGTCAACGGAGGAGACGATGCGTATGATACCGGTGACCATCAGGGAGGCAGCCTTTGCCCTGGGCACCCCCTATTACAAGATGATATACAAGATACTTATACCCGTCAGCTTCAGCGGTCTTGCCACCGGCATACTGCTGGCCCTCTCGAGGATACTGGGAGAGACAGCCCCGCTCATGCTCACTGCCCTGGGAAGCCCTGCCATCAGCCTTGACATCACCCGGCCCGTCAGTGCAGTGCCACTGCTTATATGGGATTTTTACAATGATCCCAATATGGTCAACCTGGTATGGAGTGCATCACTATTCCTTATGGCCTTTGTTCTCTCAATGAACCTGCTGGCGCGCAGCGTGGCCTCAAAACATAAATATATCTGATACAGATGAACGATACCCCTGACAGCGAACATGTACTTACAATAAAAGAGCTCTCTATCGCCTATGAGCCGGGCCGTTATGCCGTCAATGACGTCAGTGCCGCCATCAGGCGTAACAGCATCACCGCCATTATGGGCCCCTCGGGTTGCGGCAAGAGCACCCTGCTGCGGGCCATGAACCGCATGCATGAACTCTACCCGAACATTGAGACTAAAGGCGACATCCTGCTTGACGGCCAGAGCATATTCTCCATGTCAGTTATCGAGCTCAGACGAAAGGTCGGCATGGTCTTCCAGAGACCGAACCCCTTTCCCAACATGACAATTTATGAAAATGTGGTTGCTGGTTTCAGCCTGAACGACATAAGGATGAAGAAGAGTCAGCGTGACGACATAGTGGAGGAGGCTCTCAGAAACGTTGCACTATGGGATGAGGTCAAGGAATCGTTATACAGGAAGGGGACATTCCTTTCCGGGGGACAGCAGCAGCGGTTGTGCGTGGCAAGAGCCATAGCCTTCAACCCGGAGGTACTGCTGCTCGATGAACCGACCTCGGCCCTTGATCCTGTCGCCACCTCCAAGATAGAGGATCTCCTCGGCGAACTGAAGAAAAAATATACGCTTGTCCTTGTAACCCATAACATGTCACAGGCGGCAAGGATATCAGACGACTCCATGTTCATGTACCTGGGCGAGCTCGTCGAGTCGGGACGTACGGAGATACTCTTTACCAACCCGAAGGATTCACGCACCGAAGCATATCTTACGGGGAAATTCGGATGATTATGAGACATTTTCATACATTTGTTAAAACGCCTTACCATGAGTGAGAAAAAAGAACTGGCATTGAACGAGATACAGGCCAGCTTCAACGAGATGGCAAACATGGTCCTTCACCAGCTTACTCTCCTGGAGAAGCTGATGAATACGGCCGATGAGAAATCATTTAATGAGATTGCTGCAGAGATTGACACTGCCGAGAACCGTATTGACAACCTTGAGGTTGTCATCAGTGAGCAGTTCACCAACACCATTGTACTGTATCAGCCCGTAGCCTCCGACGTGCGCCGGCTTGTGGCAATATACCGTATGACTATCAACATTGAACGTATCGGTGACCGTATCGTCAACCTATGCAGGATCATCAGGACTATCCGTAATAGCAATGAATACGCCTCTGTCTCCATGCTGATATCCAACATGCTGACTTCCGGCACCATTATGGTTGAGAAATCTCTCCTCTCTTTCATTAACTCGGATCCGGACTATGCCATATGGACTATCAAGAACGACTCGGTGGTTGACGAGATGAACCATAAGCTTCTGCTGGGCCATATCCGTAAGGAGGTTTTAGACGACAAGACAAGGCTGATGCTGATGAGTTATATCGAGCTGAAGGATATGATCTCCAATATTGAAAGGATTGCCGATCATGCCACCAACATTGCCGAAGCCTCAATCTACTCCCTCCAGGGAACAGACATCAGGCATACAGGCATAGGCAAGGAAGAATGACAACAGGGTATCAAACACCATAACCTTGAGACTTCAGACCTTCAGACCTCAGACCTTCAGACCTTCAGACCCCAAACCTTCAGACCTCAGACCTTGAGACCCCAGACAGAGCGAAGCGACAGACCTTCAGACGTACCACACAATGAATGAAAGAAAAAAAATACTGGCAGTTGATGATGAGGAGGATATCCTTGAGATCCTCTCCTTCAACCTAGCTGCTGAAGGATATGACGTAGACACCTGTACCTCGGCGGAGGAGGCCCTGCGTAAGAACCTGGCATCATATGACCTGCTTATCCTGGATGTGATGATGAGTCATGTCTCCGGCTTCCGGCTGGCGGAAAAAATCAGGAAAGAACTCTCACTGGCAACACCTGTAATATTCCTCACCGCCAGGGATACGGAAAACGACAGGATCACAGGATTCAGCCTCGGCGCTGACGACTACCTGGCCAAACCATTCAGTATCAGGGAACTGACTGCAAGAGTGAAGGCCGTACTGCGCAGGTCGGCACCGGCCCGCATGACCAGGACCACACCGGCAGGCAGCTTCACCATCGATACCGAAAACAAGACTGTCTATTCTGACGGGAAACCCCTGGGGTTGACCCGCAAGGAGTATGAGATACTCTCGCTGTTATTGCGCAGCGAGGGCAAGATCTATTCAAGGAACGAGATACTGTCAAGAGCATGGGGCGATGATGTCATTGTCACTGACAGGACAGTTGACGTTACGATTGCGCGCATCAGGAAGAAGCTTGGTGTGAATGGCAACATGATTAAAAATAAATCGGGTTACGGATATTACCTGGGCGAATGAAAATATGTTCCTATGACAGAAAGTAGAAGCTACAGACGAAAACTTTTCCTTTACTACTTCAGCATCTTCCTGCTATTCTCAGTGGTGATTCTTGCATTCCAGTACCATCGTGAGAAAAAGATCAGGATTGCTGCCCTCGATACCAGGCTGAATGACATGACATTGCTTGTCGATAACTATATAAAAGTGAACTCCCTGTTTGAGACTGGTAACTACAGGCTTATAGACTCCATCTTCAACCTGATACCTGTACCCGACCTGCGCATCACCATTATAGCCATTGACGGCACAGTACTATATGACAGTTCGGTGGACGACTGGTCTGCTATGGAGAATCACCTGAGGCGGCCAGAGGTGGGTAAATCGCTTTATTCACCTTACAGCACGGCAGTGCGACGGTCAGACTCTACAGGCAAGGAGTATTACTATCTGTCGAGATACTTCAGCAACTACTATATCAGGCTTGCGGAAGAGTATAACATCAATATAAAAGGATTTCTCAAGCGTGAGCAGGTGTTCCTGCTCTTTATGGGGGTAGTGTTTCTATGTATATGGGCGCTCCTGGCTGCCGTAACACGCCAGATGGGAAAAAGCATCACCATGCTGCGCGATTTTGCTGCACGTATGCGACGCGGTGAAGGAAACGACAGGTCGATCATCTTCCCCAGGAACGAGATCGGAGAGACAGGTAAGGAGATTGTAAGAATCTACAAGAACCTTGCGCAGAACACTGCCGAGCTCACCCTCCAGAAGGAAAAGCTCTTCAGGCATCTCCATGTCCTGAATGAGGGTGTAGCCTTCTGTGCTCCTGACAGGACAGTGACCTTCTCAAACAGCCACTTCATGGTGTTCCTGAATGCCATCACCGGAGAACACTCTCTCACACCCGACGGCTTCATCGACCATCCCCTTTTTGCCGGGATAAAATCGTTCCTCGACAACCATCAGAATACCGATGTCCGCAAACAGGAGAATCCATCCACCGAGATAAGGGCGGAAAAGGGAGGCAAATATTTCGGCATAAGATGCATTCTCTTTAACGACAACAGTTTCGAGGTTGTCATTACTGATATCACCAGGGCTGAACAGAACAGGGCCATGCGGCAGCAGATGACCTCCAACATAGCTCATGAGCTCAAGACCCCGATAGCTTCAGTGAGAGGATACCTTGAAACACTGATAGTCAACAGGTCGCTCGATGAAGAGAAGAAACTGCACTTCCTTGAGAAAGCTCTGTCACAGTCTACCCGGCTCACGGATCTTATCAATGATATAGTCACCCTGAACAAGCTTGATGAGACAGGCAGCAACTTCCCGTTTGAAGATGTTGATATTGCAGGGGTGGTAAGAGAGGTGAATGACAACCTCCAGACAGCCATAGGGAAGAAGAAAATAACCGTTGAAATCGACATAGAACCGGGTACCGTTATCAATGCCAACAGGTCGCTGATAGTCTCAGTATTCCAGAACCTGATGGAAAATGCCATTGCCTATGCCGGTGAGAATGTCACGGTAACGGTCAGGAGCATTGCCGGGGAGCCGGGATTCAGCACATTCTCATTTGCTGATAACGGCATCGGGATACCCGAGGAGCATCAGCCAAGGATCTTCGAGAGGTTCTACAGGATTGACGACGGCCGTTCACGAAAGAGCGGTGGCACAGGGCTTGGACTTGCCATTGTCAAGAATGCCGTGCTGCTTCATAAGGGAGAAATCTCCGTACGAAGCAGGCCCGGAGGAGGAGTTGAATTCATCATTGCAATACCGAAGTAAGATAGCTCCCTCTTCCTGACGAAGATTAATCCTTCGCTCGCTACCCGACCGCATGACTGCATGACTGCATGACTGCAAGACTTCAGACCTTCAGATTGAAGAGCGAAGCTCTGAAACCCCGCACACGAAGTGTCGGGGCCTTCAGACTTCAGACCTTCAGACGGAGCCCCGCACCGCGGGGCGACAGACTGCATGACTGCAAGACCGCATGACTGCAAGACTTCAGACCTTCAGACCTTCAGACTTCAGACCTTCAGACCTCAGACCCTGACCTCACCCCAGCACCAGCACCTCTTTCTCCCTCTTCACCGCCTCACCTATAACCGATGCCTCCGGGTGCCCGGCAGCATGCAGCTCCTGCAGCAGACCGGCGGCCCTGTCAGGGGCGATGGCCATCAGCAGGCCACCGGAGGTCTGAGCATCATGAGCTATCATCCTGAGATTGTAATCAAGCCCTTCCCTGAATCCCGTCTCTGCCTCTGTGTATTCAAGGTTTCTGAAGGCAGCCCCGGGGATGCATCCCTGTTGTGCCAGGCCATAGGTACCCTCTATCAGCGGCACCCTGTCGAGCGTGAGGCGTATTGTCACACCTGATGCCCGTGCCATCTTCAGCGCATGCCCCGCCAGTCCGAACCCCGTGATGTCTGTCGCTCCCCTCACCCCGTAATTCTGCATCAGCCGGGCCCCGTCGTTGTTAAGACGCATCATCATCTTCCTGGCCCCGTCTGTCTGGCCGGCACCGGTCATATTCAGCCTGTGCCCGGCCAGTATGATCCCGGCACCGACAGGCTTGGTTAGGATGAGCTTATCTCCCTCCCTGACTCCTGCATTTGTAATTACCCTGTCAGGATGAACGGTGCCTATTACTGCAAGACCGTATTTAGGGGGGTAGTCGTCTATGCTGTGACCCCCGATGATGCTTACTCCTGCTTCACGGGCCTTGTCATACCCTCCCCTGATAATATCAGAATAGACCTCCAGGGGAATGGTGGCGGAAGGAAACATCATGATGTTAAGGGCCAGGAGGGGTGTGCCTCCCATAGCATAAACATCGCTTATCGAGTTTGTGGCCGCAATGAGCCCGAAATCGTAGCCATCACTGACCATCGGCGGGAAAAAGTCGGTGGTGAACACAAGAGCCAGTTCATCCGTCAGGCGGTAAACTCCGGCATCATCGTGGGTGGCAATATCAACAAGTATCTTCGGGTCAACAGGCAGGGGCAGGTCTTTCAACAGCGCCTCAAGCTGCCCGGGAGGTATCTTGGATGAGCAACCCCCCGTCTCTACGGTTGTAAGCAGGTTAAATGCCATGGTTTCTGTCAGGGACGGATAATATGATCCGCATCCTTGAGGATGTTGAGTATCTGGTACATATCGCTGAAACTGCCGACCGGCAAACGGTCCTTAATGCCGAAATGGTTTATGCAGGTGGAACAGAGGTATATTCCTGTACCCTTTTCTATTAATTCCCTGATATGATCGAGTACCGGTGAATCATCCATGGCAAGCTTCACCCCGGCATTATAGAACACCACGGAGTCAGGTGCAGGTTCCAGCATGACCATTGTCCTGAAGAACGATATCATCAGTTTCGTGCCGAGCGTATCGTCACCGTCGCCCATCTTGTCAGAGGTAACAGCCACCACGGTAACTCTCTTGCCCGTGGAGGGTGATGTGGGTTCTGTGGTACAGTACTCAGTCTCATTGGCCGCCAGGGTGGTTTGATCTCCCCTGCCCACTGTGACGATGGAGAGGCCTCCCTCCTCCTTAACGGTAAAGTCGAGCTTATTGTCAGCCAGGTATCTCTTCACATTACTCAATGACACAGGATTATCAATTACCACCTGGACATCCTCCCCCGGCGCCGCCTCTGTCAGCCCCTGGCGTGTCTTAATAAGAGGTGCCGGACATGTAAGTCCGCGTGTATCAACTATCTTCATTTATCCGATTTAGCCCACAAATATAGCCAGAAATGGCTATTTTTGAAAGTCAATTAATCTGTGCCATGAAACCCGCATCACCTCAAAACATAACAAGTGTTGAACGAAACGTGGCACCATGTGAATTCTCATTCTTTGCGGGGCATTGTCTCATCTCTTATCACCAAATTTTATTCAGATGAAGAAGTATAGTCTGTTTTTGCTATTGTCGGCACTGTGCATAGGAACAGCGGCAGGACAGCCCTCCCTGAAAGATATAGAAGGCTCATGGTCCGGCGTTTTAAAAACCATTGCCGGTGATTTGAACCTGGTACTTCATTTCACGATGACCGAAGCAGATACCATCAGTGCCACCCTCGACTCACCTGACCAGGGAGCGAAAGGCATACCATGCGGCAGGGTAAGTCTGGAGGATGACACTGTTTGTGCTGATATACCCGTTATCAAGGGACAATATAAAGGCGTTTACGATGGAGATTCACTCCTCCGGGGAACATGGACCCAGCTGGGCAGGAGCTATGAGATGACACTGAGAAGAGGCGCTGCCCCGGTGACTTATAACCGCCCGCAGGAGCCTGAGCCTCCCTATCCATACCGTGTTGAGGAGGTTACTTTCCATAATGCAGCGGAGGATTTTGACCTGGCGGGCACACTGACACTGCCTGAGGGTGACGGGCCTTTCCCTGCGGTTGTCCTTATCACAGGATCGGGACCCCAGGACCGTGATGAGACAATCTTCATGCATAAGCCTTTTCTTGTCATTGCCGATCACCTGACACGTAATGGTATTGCCGTGTTGCGGTATGATGACAGGGGCACCGGCAAATCGAAGGGAAGGATGAATGATGCTACCACACTGACCCTGGCAGACGATGCGGAGGCAGCCGTAACATACCTGCTGCTGCGCCCTGAGATAGACAGGAACAAAGTAGGCCTGGCAGGTCACAGCGAGGGTGGGATGATCGCGCCGATAGTGGCTTCGCGAAACAGCCACATTGCATTCATCGTTTCACTTGCCGGCCCGGGTGTGAAGGGTTATGACATACTGCTGCAGCAGGCCCGTGACATCCTGACCGCAACAGGAGCGAGCGAAGCGGAGATATCGGAGACAACAGCCACCAACAGCAGGCTCTTCAAAATGGCCGTCGAGGTGCAGGACCAGCGCCAGTTTGCAAAGGATGCGATGGCCTGGTATGGCAGTGAACTTGATAAACAGGGACTCGGAGTGGAAGAACGCAAGGAGAAGATGACAGCTTTCACCCAGGGACTGGTATCGGTTAATAACCCATGGATGAGATACTTCATCGACACTGATCCTTCACAGTTCTGGGCGGGGGTGAAATGCCCGGTGCTGGCGATGAACGGGGAAAAGGACCTGCAGGTGAACTGTGGGATAAACCTTCCGGCAATAAAAGGAGCTGTCATCAAAGGCGGAAACAGGAAGATAAAGACGGTGGCGATACCGGGATTGAACCACCTCTTCCAGACCGCCGATAAGGGATCTCCCGATGAATATGTAAAGATCGGGGAGACCTTCTCCCCCGCTGCTCTCGACATTATTACGGACTGGATAAGGAAGACATTGAAGATGAGGTAGGGATTGTGTTGAATATTGTCTTGCAGTCTTGCAGTCTTGCGGTCGTGCGGTCGTGCGGTCGTGCGGTCTGTCGCCCCGCAGGGCGGGGCTCCGTCTGAGGTCGGAAGGTCTGAAGGTCTGAAGTCTGAAGGTCTGAGGTCGGAAGGTCTGAGGTCGGAAGGTCTGAGGTCGGAGCTGGTTATTTCCTGCCTGCTGACTGGAGCCTCACAATGACCTTGCGTCCTGCAGCCTTCATGCCTCCTGACGCGTCATTGATGGCCAGCTGTACCAGTCCGGTCACCTCGTTGATCATATCGGGATATAGCCCGCAGAAGGATGCCAGTATCTCCATCCCGTATGCCCTGGGCGCCACCGGTGTGTTTCTCTCCCGCATTATTGACATGCAGTAGTCAATAAGAACTGTATGATGAGACTGTGGTATGTCATTTATGTCGCTTCTCATGATCACCCTCATGAACGACCTCTGGACGCTCTCATTGGGCACCACGGGCAGAGCATCTATCATCATCGCCAGGTAGGGCGAAAGCAAAGCAGGGTTAATATCCGATACTTTCGAGAGGGCCCAGGACGACATGAAGCCTACACGCTTCTCCCTGCTTGACGACAGGGTTACCAGTTGTGACAGCAGGGTGGCGTCAGCGGCAGCCGAACCGGCTATCATGGTTATCTCCTCCGTACTGGTTACCCGTCCCATCATCCTGGCCATCTCATCCCCGGCCTCAGCAGTAACAACCGGGTCCGGGCTCTCCTGATCCGTGATGGTAAAATCGATATGCACTGATGAGTATTGTTTTGCCACAGGTATGTCTGCCGCCGTCATGTCAAGGCTGGTCAGCTCATCAGGTTTCATCCACCGGTAATCGTCATGTTCCCTCAGCTGTGGCTTGGTACTAAGCGTCTCGCATAGAAAAGGTATCAGCCTGATCTGCCTGTCGCCGTAATCATATTCAACACTGTCAAGGCTACCTGTAATGATAATATTCATGCCAAGCTCCTCGTCAATCTCCCTGATTATGCAATCCTCATGATCCTCTCCCGGCATGGTCTTTCCACCGGGAAACTCCCACTTTCCGCTGTTGGCCATTCCCGGGCCACGTCTTACGGCAAGTACCAGCCCGTCATCATTGCGTATCACCGCACAGGTCACATCAGTCATTGCTGCCGGCTTGTAATAGTGACATAATCAGGTATATTATCAAGAAGAGCAAATGTATGCGCATCCATATCCACCCTGCCGGCAAAATGTGTTATGCCATTTGTAACCACAAGGTATCTCACGCCGTAGTTGAAATTGTAGTTGATGATCTGGTCAAAGACCTCCTGGCTGATCTTCACCTGCGGAGCCTTGCATTCGACGATCATTACCGGATCTCCGGCCCTGTCATGAACCAGTATGTCTGCCCTGCGAAGCATCGAATGGAGTCTGAAAGAGGCCTCAATGCTGATCAGTCCCGGAGGGTAACCAAGATATTCAATGAGATAGCAGACAAAGTGCTGTCTTACCTGTTCTTCAGGCGTAAGCGTCACATACTTCCTCCTTACAGGGTCAAAGATGAGCCTGTTCTCAGGACCATCTTTTATGGTCAATGAACATGGAGGCAGTTTCAGCGGTTTCAACTTTTATTGTATTTTTGGTTACGCTTAGCAAGGGCAAATATAAACAAACAGCAACGGAGATCATGAGAACCAAGGAAGATATAGTTAACAACTGGCTGCCGCGCTATACAGGCAAGACCCTGGATACGTTCGGTGATTTTATCCTGCTGGTTAACTTCACCCTTTATGTCGAGATGTTCGCCAAATGGCATAATGTGGAGGTTGAGGGCAGGGACAAGAACTGGCCCAGTGCCACTGCGGACGGGATCAGCATCATAAACTTCGGGATGGGCAGTCCTAATGCCGCTACGATCATGGACCTCCTTAGTGCCATCCAGCCCAAAGCCGTCCTCTTTCTTGGCAAGTGCGGCGGTCTGAAGAAAAAGAACAAGCTTGGTGATCTGATACTGCCTATCGCTGCTATAAGGAGCGATGGTACCTCGAACGATTATCTTCCGCAGGAGATCCCGGCACTGCCGGCATTCAAGCTCCAGAGCGCCGTCTCGGCTGCCATTGTCAGGAACTCTCTCGAGTACTGGACCGGGACGGTATATACAACCAACAGGCGCGTCTGGGAGTATGATGACCGCTTTAAAAAATACCTTGTTAAGACAAGGGCCATGGCCATCGATATGGAGACAGCAACCATCTTCACGGTAGGCTTTGCCAATGAGATACCTACGGGGGCCCTTCTCCTTGTCTCCGACCAGCCTATGATCTCTACAGGCATCAAGACGGAACTGAGCGACATCAAGGTGACATCACAGTTTGCCGAGACACACCTCCGCATCGGGATTCAGGCCCTGACAGAGATAAAGGATAACGGAATATCTGTTAAACATCTGCGGTTCTGATGGCTGCCGATTACAAAGAGATTGTCAGGGACCTGAAAAACAGGATCTACAAACCGGTCTATTTTCTTGCCGGCAAGGAGCCATATTACATAGACCTTATAACAGATTATATTGAAGAAAAGGTCCTCGATGAGTCGGAGAAGGCTTTCAACCAGACCGTCCTCTACGGGCTTGACGTGTCGGTGACACAGGTGATCGAGACATGCCGCCGTTTTCCGATGATGTCGAACCAGCAGGTAGTGGTTGTGCGTGAAGCACAGAAGATGAAGAAGATAGACGACCTGCTTGTATATGTCGAAAACCCTCTCAACTCAACCATACTTGTCATTGCCTATAAGTATGAGGACCTTGACAAACGCAAATCGTTGTATAAATCACTCTCAAAAAAGGGATGGTATTTTGAGTCGGACAAGGTACCCGAGTACCAGATCCCGGGATGGATTGACAGGTATCTTACTGACAGGGGCATTATGACCGGTACGGATGCCTCCCGGCTGCTGTCGGAGTTTCTCGGTAATGACCTCGGCAAGATCGCGAATGAGCTTGACAAGCTGATCATCTCGCTTCCGAAGGAGAACCCGCGCATTACTACCGGGCTTATTGAAAAGAGCATAGGCATCAGCAAGGACTACAGTCCCAACGAGCTGTGGAAAGCCATTGTATACCGCGATCCGCTCAAGGCAGCCAGGGTAGTCAACTACTACTCGGCCCACTCCAAGAAGGAGATAATACCTCTTATCTTTCCGGTGCTCTTCTCCAGCTTCAGCCGTGTTCTGATCTTTCACAGCCTCAAGGACAGGACCGACAGCAACGTGGTGGCGATGCTGAAGACCTACCCGGGCTACGTCAGGGATTTCCGGGCGGCGGCAGCGCTTTATAACGCAGGAGCCTGTATGAACATCATCACTCTGATACGTTCATATGACCTCAAGGCAAAGGGGTTCGGCGAGGCAGGCAGTGATACCGGCGACCTGCTGCGGGAGCTGGTTTTTAAGATCATGCATTGATTGAAGCCGGCAGTAACTGTAACTCAAAGAGAGTATCCTCTCCCCGGACCGGTTTAACGGTGATGCGGCCGAAAAACTCACCGGCACCTGTACTCCTGCAGGGACTCTTTTCAATCATTGCCACCATCGTGGTTTCTCCCCGGGCTTAAGTAGGATACCCTGCCTATGACCTCAGGTATGAGTGAACAAAAACTGCCGCATCATGGGCGGCAGGCATATGGTTATTCTCATCTTCAACGGATCAGTTCATATCCGGTGATTCGGGGAACTCAGCCCAGATGCGGTACTTGTTGTTGAGTGATCTCAGCACGTCACGCCACACATTGCCGCGGCTCTTCATTATCACATCGGCAGGCACCCTGGCTATGACCCATGAGTTCTCACCGAGCTCACGCTTGAGCTGACCCTTCTCCCACCCGGAATAGCCGAGGAAGAAGCGCACCTGGTCACGGCCTACAGTACCGGTGGCGATAAGATTGCGCAGTGCATCTATCTCCCCTCCCCACCATATGCCGGGCAGAACCGGCACGCTGCCGGGCACCCTGGTGCCCAGTGTATGGAGGTAATGCAACGTGTCAGGCGCTACCGGCCCGCCAACGGAGAGATGCTCATCCCAACCGTCAAAGCCCTCCACGGCACTGCTGACCATAAGATCGATGACACGGTTAAGGATAAAACCTACTGTGCCATCCGCAGTATGTTCGGTGATAAAAACGATTGTACGGTTGAAAAAGCGGTCGGTCAGGAAAGGTTCCGAGATGAGGACCCTGCCCTTACCCGCTATCTTGTCCTCGGGATTGATGCTGAATATATCAGGATACTGGCCCATGTGACAATTGGTATGAAAAGACAAAATAATAACTTTTGACGTCAAAATCAAGAAAAATCATGGAAAATAGTAAATTGCACGTTCCAACTTTCAAACCCTTTCATGTCCGTTAAGAAGACCCGAGTCCCCACAATGCTGCAATCGGTACTGCCACTGGCGGTACTCATCCTGCTGCTCGCCCTCAATGTAAAATACTTTCGCGATGACACTCTCTCAGGCGCCAATCAGATAGCCCTGATCCTTGCTGCTGCCGTAGCAGGAGTCATTGCTATCTTCCTGGGCTTCAGGTGGACTTTCCTTCTCAAGAGAGTGACAAACACAATTATGACTGCCATGCCGGCTATGCTGATCCTGTTTCTCATAGGGTCACTGGCAGGCACCTGGATGGTCAGCGGTGTCATCCCGATGCTTATCTATTATGGCCTGGAGATACTCAGCCCGACGATCTTTCTCTTTGCCACGGTATTCATCTGTTCACTGGTCTCTGTTTCAACGGGAAGCTCCTGGTCGACTGTTGCCACCATAGGTGTTGCCCTGCTGGGCATAGGGACTACACTGGGGTTCAACGAGGCCATGGTTGCCGGGGCTATTATCTCCGGCGCCTACTTCGGCGACAAGATGTCACCCCTCTCCGATACCACCAACCTTGCTCCTGCTGTTGCCGGCACCGACCTCTTCACCCATATAAGATATATGGTATTAACAACAGGACCGTCGTGGATCATTACCCTGGTTATCTTTCTTATCATCGGTTTTTCAGGTGACTACACCGATGCTGCAACAACAACCACAGCCGTACGGAGTGCAATACTGGCAAAGTTCAATATCAGTCCCATACTCCTCATTGTACCTGCCTTCCTGATTTTCATCATAGTAAGGAAGGTGCCGCCTCTGCCGGCGCTGCTGGCCGGAACGCTTCTCGGGGCTATCTGTGCTGTCATATTTCAGCCCGACCTGCTCAGGGAGATTTCGGGCACAGGGGGCTCTTTTGTAAAACAGGCGTACATTGCAGTGACAAAGGCAATGTTCGGACCGGTTTCAGTGGCCACAGGAGACGCCTCCGTGGATGAGCTGCTGCGGACCAAAGGCATGGCCGGCATGCTTAATACCGTCTGGCTGATAATATGCGCTATGTTCTTCGGTGGAATGATGGAAGCGTCAGGTATGCTGAAGACTATCACAGAAAGGATGATGAAGTCAGTACGCAATGCAGGGACACTGGTCGGGTCAACGGTGGCTACCTGCCTCTTTTTCAATGTCACTGCCTCCGATCAGTACCTCTCAATAGTTATTCCCGGGAGGATGTATGCAAAGAAATTCCGTGACATGGGCTATAAACCCGAGCTTCTGAGCCGTACCCTTGAAGACTCAGGCACAGTCACCTCGGTGCTTGTACCGTGGAACACCTGCGGGGCTACACAATCGAGTGTACTGGGAGTATCAACATGGGCATACGCTCCATATTGCTTCTTTAATATCATCAGTCCCCTCATGACGGTCTTTGTGGCAGCTGTAAAATTCAGGATAAGACGTTATACGCCTGAAGAGCTCGCCAGGGTTAAGGAGGAGGCCGACAGGGCTGACCGTGAGCTCTACAGCGAGGAGGAGTCGTGAACACCTCCGGCTGAAGAACAAAGACGCCCGGCAATTGTTACATAATGGATATATCCGACAAAAAAAAATTTAAAAGATGCTTGTGAAACTTCTTCTGATATCTGCAGTTCTTTTGGCCCTTGCCATGGCAGGACTTGCAATTACCATCCTCCTGAAACCAAAGGGACGTTTTCCAGATACCCATGTCGGACATAACAGGGAGATGCGGAAAAGAGGTATCACCTGTGCCCAGCATACAGATACCGGATGCAACCCGGTCGACGGGGCCGGATGCGCCGGCTGCGCCCTGATCGAAGATTAATGCTTTTGTATCAGGCGTTTCATGCCTGGTGACACCCAGCTGTTCATGTCTCCAGTCTCATCAGAGTAGATGAGATAGCCTTCAAGGAAGTCGTTTCCCTCTATCAAGGAAATTGCGCTATCCGGGCCGGCAACCATGCAGGCCGTAGCCCAGGCGTCGGCTACAGCTGCCTCCCGTGATATTATCGTTGCGCTGAGAAGCGTGTGCCTTACCGGGTAGCCAGTCCGGGGATCGATGGTATGAGAATACTTTATTCCATCCTCCACATAAAACTTCCTGTAGTTTCCGGAGGTGGCAAGAGAGCTGTTGTCTAGCCTGATCCTGGCCTGCAGGTCAGCCCCGGGAATATAGTTGCCGTCTGCAGGAGTGTCTATTCCCACAATCCATCCTTTGCCGTGTTTATCGCCCATTGTCCGTACCTCTCCTCCCACCTCAACAAGAAACTCTCTGATTCCGGAACGTGCCAGCATGTCGGCAACAAGGTCAACGGTATACCCCTGGGCAACTGCGTTTACATCAATATACATGTTGGTGTCAGCCCTGACCAGCCTGTCACCTTCGAGATGCAATTTGTCCATCCCCACCAGGGCAAGCAACGAGTCGAGCATAGACTCATCAAACCTCTTCATGGCATCCGGACCAAAGCCCCAGGCCTCCACAAGAGGACCTATGGTAATATCAAAAAGCCCATGGCTCTGCCCGGAAACCATTGATGAGACCCTGAATACCTGGCGGAGAAGGCTGTCCGCAATATCGCTTCGGTTGCTGTTGATCTTCGATATTACCGAAGAATCATTATAAATGGACAGTGAATTGTCAATCTCTGCCAGCAGGGCTTCAGTCTGCTGCCTGAGAGCCATGATATCCACGCCCGGGGTCTTCTCTACCATTATGTGATAGGTTGTGCCCTGGGTAAGGCCGTTAATCGCCGGATACTCATGCCCGGAACAACCGGTTATGGCCAGGATGGCCGCCAATATTACGGGGAATCGGTTCATTATTTTTATTGTCTTGCGGTCTTGCGGTCTTGCAGTCTTGCAGTCTGTTTGCCAGCCCTGCAACCTGGCTCCTTCTCCGCCAGCCGGCGGATCGGCCCTGGTCTTGCGGTCTGTCGCCCCGCGGGGCGGGGCTCCGTCTGAGGTCTGAAGGTCTCAAGTCTGAAGGTCTATAAGGACCTCCGGGAGATTATCCTCCGAAGTCGTCAAACGCAATGTTCTCTGCAGGCACGCCCAGGTTGTCAAGCATGTTGAGCACGGCGGCATTCATCACCGGCGGACCGCAGAGATAGTACTCTATCTCCTCAGGCAGGTCGAGCTTGCCCAGGTAATGGTCAAGCAGCACCTGGTGTATGAATCCCTGGTAGCCGGTCCAGTTATCTTCCGGCAACGGTTCCGAGAGCGCTATATTAAAGGTGAAGTTCGGAAACTTCTTCTCCAGCTCCCTGAACTCATCTTCATAAAAGATCTCCCTCCTTGACCTGGCACCGTACCAGTATGATATCTTCCGGTTCGACTTCAGTGTCTTCAGCATGTGGAATATATGTGATCTCAGGGGAGCCATGCCGGCACCTCCGCCCACATAAACCATTTCATTCTCCGTATCCTTGATATGGAACTCTCCGTAAGGTCCGCTGATAATCACCTTGTCTCCGGGTTTGCGGGAGAAGATATATGATGAGCTGATTCCCGGGGGCACGTTCAGCCATTTGTGGTTCTTGTCCATCGGCGGGGTGGCAATCCTGATATTCAGGATTATCAGGTTCTTTTCCGCCGGGTAGTTAGCCATTGAATATGCTCTGAAGGTCTCCTCGGTATTCTTCGTCTTCAGGCTCCAGAGGTCATACTTGTCCCAGTCAGGACGGTATTCTTCCTCGACATCTATGTCATTACGGAAATCCACATCGTAGCGCGGTATATCTATCTGGATATATTCCCCGGATCTGAAGTTCAGGTCCTCGCCCTCAGGCAGTTTAACCACGAACTCCTTGATAAATGTTGCCACATTCCTGTTGGACACTACTTCGCACTCCCATTTCTTTATGCCCAGTATTGCCTCCGGCACTTTTATGGTCATGTTCTCACGCACTTTGACCTGGCATCCCAGGCGCCAGTCTTCGTGTTGTTCGCGGCGGGTAAAAAAGCCTGTTTCGGTAGGAAGTATCGCTCCCCCGCCTTCCGTTATCTGGCATTTGCACAGTCCGCACGTACCACCCCCTCCGCAGGCAGACGGAAGGAAGATACCGTTGTTTGAGAGTGTTGAGAGCAGGCTTGAGCCCGGCGAGACAACCATCTCGTTTTCATTGATAGTGAGTGTGACATCTCCCTGTGGTGTTAGCTTCTGCCTGGCATAGAGCAGCAGCACCACCAGCAGTATCATCACCAGCACAAATACTGCAATGCTTGCAAGAACGGTACCTGTAATTGATAAACCTAATATCATTTCTTTACGGATTTCTTCATGATAATTATTGACAGATATAGATTGATGAAATGCCCATTTTACCGGTGTATTGATAAATGCTGTTGTTTGTCCGGATACATGGGTATCTCATTATAGTTTTATGCCCAGGAAGCTCATGAAGGCTATTCCCATCAGTCCTGTCAGGATAAACGTGATCCCCAGTCCGCGCAGGGGTGCAGGGACGTTTGAATAGCGCATCTTCTCCCTGATGGCAGCAAGAGCCACGATAGCCATCAACCAGCCTATCCCTGAACCTAGTCCGAACACTGCGGCCTCGCCTATGTTGCTGTACTCTCTCTCCTGCATGAAGAGTGAAGCGCCGAGGATGGCGCAGTTCACTGCTATGAGCGGCAGAAAGATACCGAGTGAGTTATAAAGGGCAGGACTGAATTTCTCTATTACCATCTCAACCAGCTGAACGATTGAGGCGATGACGGCGATAAACATGATGAAAGAGAGGAAGCTCAGGTCAAGATCGGCGAAGCTGTCGCTCAGCCATACCAGTGCCCCCTTCTTAAGTATATATTGTTCAAGCAGGAAGTTGACAGGTACTGTTATCAGTAGCACAAAGACAACCGCTATCCCAAGTCCCATAGATGTTTTCACGGTCTTCGACACTGCCAGGTATGAGCACATACCCAGGAAGTATGCGAAGATCATGTTGTCGATGAAGATCGACTTGACGAATATATTTAACAGGTGTTCCATGGTCTGCTGTGCTACTTGGTTTCAATAAGTGATTTGTTACGGCTTCTCTGAACCCATATTATAAGACCCACCGTTATCAGGGCCATTGGTGGCAGTATCATCATGCCGTTATCCTCATATCCGAAGTTATATACCCCGAGCTTCTCCATCACAGGGAAACCCATTATGCTTCCGCTGCCAAGGAACTCGCGGAAGAAAGAGACAATTATCAGTATCAGGCCATAACCGCCCGCGTTACCCAGTCCGTCAAGAAATGAGGGCCATGGTTTATTTGCCATCGCAAATGCTTCCAGGCGGCCCATCAGTATACAGTTTGTAATTATCAGCCCGACAAACACCGAAAGCTGCTTGCTTACATCAAAGGCGAAGGCCTTCAGAAACTGGTCGACGATGATAACCATGGTTGCAATAACGACCAGCTGCACGATGATCCTTATTCGTCCCGGTATCTTCTCCCTCAAAGCGGCAATAACCACGTTTGATACTGCCAGCACCACCATCACCGAGATTGTCATGACAATGGCAGGCTTCATCTTTACCGTCACAGCGAGTGCAGAACATATCCCGAGCACCTGCACGGTGATCGGGTTATCCTGGCCGAGAGGATTCCTCAGCAGTTTTATATTCTTTGCCGACAACAGCGGCTCCTTCTCATTCTGTTCCATATCTATCTCCTTTCTTCCTTAAAGTACTTGTCATATTTGACCAGGCAATCGTGCATCATGGCTTCAAGACCCTTGCTTGTTATTGTGCCACCGGATATGGCATCCACCTTGTGCGGGTCTGCCTTGTCAGCACCGCCCTTGACCACCTGTACCGATACAAATGATCCGTTATCGTAAAGGGTTTTACCCAGGAACTGGCTTTCAAAGCCGGTGGTGTTGATCTCGGCGCCCAGGCCCGGGGTCTCTCCCTTGTGGTCAAAAGTGACACCTGCGATGGTCTCAAGATCGGGCTTCAGTGCCACATATCCCCAGATGGGACCCCATAACCCTTTTCCCTCAACGGGCAGGATATGAAGGGTATCCCCCTGGTCTGCCACGGCAATGAAGACCGGCAGGTACTGTTCGGCCAGGGGCTTTTTCTGCTCTGCACGGAGTGAGACGGTGAAAGCATCGACACCCTCTATCACGGTACCCTCCGTATTGATGACATAGCTTTCCTTTATATACTTGTCGTAAAGTTTTTCCGCATCAGCCTTGGCAGAGGTCACATTCATCGAAGAGAGGATATTCATCTTCTTCTCCACCTCTACATTCTTCTCCTGCCTCGGCTGTAGCAGCAGGGCCGTAAGTGAGAGGAGGATGGCGACGGAGACAACCATCACCACCGAGAAGACCATAATGTATTTGTTACTGAAATCTTTCATCTCGTGTGTTGTTAAGCTGTCCGTACTCGTTTTAACCTTCTTTTGATATTGGCATTAACCACATAGTGGTCTATCAGCGGGGCAAAGACGTTCATCAGCAGGATGGCAAGCATGGTGCCTTCCGGGTAAGCCGGGTTAAAGACCCTGATGATAACTACCATTATGCCTGTCAGGGCTCCGTAAATAAACTTACCTGTATTGGTCTGGGCTGCCGTGACAGGGTCAGTGGCCATAAAGACCATCCCGAAAGCAAAGCCGCCCATGATAAGATGATAGTAGGCAGGTATCTGTGTATATTCGCCGGTGCCTGCCACATTCAGCAACAGACCCATACCCAGTGCACCCAGTGTCATGCTGAGCATGATACGCCAGCTGCCGACACCGGTTACCAGAAGTATCAGGGCGCCGATAAGTATGGCAATGACCGAAGTCTCACCCACCGATCCAGGTATGGTACCTATGAACATATCCATCGCTGACGGCAGATGACCAATGCCGTCGAGCTTAGCCACGGCCAGCGGTGTGGCCCCTGAGAAGGCGTCGATACCTCCGCCGTTCATCAGACCTTCTATCCACACCTTGTCGCCCGTCATCCATCCGGGGTAACTGAAAAACAGGAATGCCCGCGCGGTAAGCGCAGGGTTGAGGATATTCATCCCCGTGCCTCCGAATATCTCCTTGCCTATTATAACGGCAAAGGCAACAGAAACGGCAAGCATCCACAGGGGAACGTCTATCGGCATGATAAGCGGAATGAGCATGCCAGTGACAAGGTATCCCTCGTTGATCTCGTGGCCCCTTATCTGTGCGGCAATGAACTCTATGCCCAGCCCTACGACATAACTGACTATTATCAGCGGTAACAGCTTGAGGAGACCGAACCAGAACATGTTCATCAGTGTCCAGTCGATGATACCGAAAGCCCTGGTATGCTGAAGGCCTATGTTATACGAGCCGAACAGCAGGGCAGGCATCAGCGCGATAACCACAATGATCATCGTGCGTTTCATATCCATATAGTCCCGTATATGAGACCCTTTGGTGGTGACCTTGTCAGGAACATAAAGGAATGTTGCAAAACCGTCATAAACGGAACGCAGCTTCTCAAGGCGGCCTCCTTTCTCAAAAAGAGGCTCCATCTTCTTCATTTTCTTCAGCAGGAAGTTCATAGCAGGCTTGTTCCTTTTTAATTAGTTCATCTCTTTTATCATCATGTTTATCCCGCTTCGGATAATCTCCTGTATCTCTGTCTTCGAAGGATCAATATACTCGCACAGTGCAAAATCCTCCTCAGCCACTTCATATATGCCGAGGTTCTCCATGAGTTCAATGTCACCGGCCATAATGGCTTTCAGAAGATGTACCGGGTAAATATCCATCGGAAGAACGTTCTCATAATGGCCCGTAATCACGAAAGCCCTGTGGCCGCCATGGAAATTGGTATCCATAGCATATTCCTTCCTGGGTAGCATCTTTGAGACGAAGGCTCTCCAGTAACTGAATTTCTTCAGCCCGGGTGTCGCCCATCCGAACAACTCATGATAGTCGCCTTCCGGCAGCACGGTCACCATATTGTCATAGAAACCGAATGAGCCTTCGGGAGAAATAATCTTACCAGTGAGCACATTACCGCTGATGATCCGCTGTCTTCCCTCCCCCAGGTTCGATTTCAGCAATCCGCTTACCGAGGCTCCGGGCCTGATACGGTGATACTTGCGATTCATTATTCCAGGGCCTGTGAGGGCTATGACCCGTTCGCGGTCGTGGTAGCCTGTGTCAAAGAGCCGTCCGATGGCAACCACATCCTGCAGGTCAACCGTCCAGACCACCTCACCCTTTGATACGGGTTCTATATGGTGTATCTGCACCCCCACATTGCCGGCCGGATGAGGTCCGGCAAAGCGATGGAACTCAACGTCCTTCAGGTTCCTGATCTCAGCAACCCTTGTTCCTTCGGCGTCGAGCGACATGTGTACTTTCCCGTCGGTGAGACGTAACAGCGCATTGATGCCTGTCTGAAGGTGGTTCCCGTGGATGTTCGACATCACGAAATCCATGTCGGGTGCCAGCGGCGCCGTATCAAATGCGGAGATGAATACTGCCCTGGGCACTACGCCGGGACGGGCAACGATATGATATGGTCTCTGCCTCAAAACCGGCCACATGCCTGACGAAAGAAGCCTGGCGGTTACCTCCTCACGGGTGAGGGTGAGAGGATCAGCAGTACCAAAATCAATCTTCTCCTTTCCCTCCTGGTCTATGACCACCTCGGTAAGGACACGCTTCTCACCCCTGATGATCTCCCTGACCACACCGCTGACGGGTGAGACAAATTTTATTTCCGGGAAAGACTTGTCATGAAAGAGCACACTTCCTGCCCTTACTTCAGTACCTTCCTTAACCTCAAGCCTGGCAACAAGACCCGGGAAATCGGCAAACCTGATGCCAAAACGGGTCACAGGTGTCTCCGGCAGCAGTATTTTCTCCGCCCGGCCGGTAAGCCTGATGTTTAAACCTTTACGTAATCTGATCAGTGTTGACATATTGTGTCTGAAACTTATTTCCGGTTAGACTGCAATAATAATACATTGTTAATACATTCACAGAGAGAACTAATATAAATCACAAATCTGTTTTTTCATTGGGCATAAGAGAGTACGGCAGGATATTTGTAATTTAGCCGAAAATGTTAGTAATGCCGGAAAAAATAACGCGGACAAAATTATTAAGTTTATCGATATTATCTCTACTTATCCCGACCTTTTCTTTCTCGATGCCGGAATTTTCATCACGTGAATATGCCGCTGCGAATGTGAAAAGCATTCGCTTTGAGAAGGAAGGATGGGTGTTGGCCTACCCCTTTCTGCAGCCTGTGTCAGGCGACGAGCTTGTCCTTCATTTCGATGTCATTGACGGTGACGGTGGATCACTATGGTATGGCATTACCCACTGTGACCGCGACTGGAACAGAAGCGACCTGTTCACCAGTGACTACCTTGAAGGCTACGAGGAAAACCAGATCACTGATTATCTCAGTTCATTCAATACCCGGGTCAGTTATACCCACTACCGTCTCGGTCTTCCGAATGATGACATCGGGTTCCTTATTTCAGGCAACTACATTATTACCGTCTGGGCCAACGGTGATCCTGACACCCCGCTTCTTGTGAAGCGCTTTTATGTGAGCGAGGGCAGTACCTCTGCA
>QKGI01000079.1 GCA_003250475.1 Bacteroidota bacterium
GGTCTTATAAAAAACATATTCTCCCCCGCCTGAGTAATCCGGTGTTATCTGACTGTCATAAGGGTAATCGCCTGATCGCAGGACCAGCGTCCCGTTAATGTACTTGGCATATGAAATGTCTTTCAGCTTCGGGAAGCGCTGGTGGCTTAAGTCGAGTAACAACTCGGGATATCCTGCCAGGTATGTCTCGATGTGGCTTACAAGCTCTATGAACAATCCGTTCGTGATGCCCGGGGCAACATTGTACAATATCCGTGAGAAATACCAGGCACGCCCCGCCTGGTTATGCATAAACCAGAAGTCAGTACCGGTTATGGTGTCACCTTCATTTCGTATCCTGCTGTCAAACCAGGCAAAACAGTTCTCCACTGCTGAACCTGTTGAGCCGAGAGTAAGAGGAGAATCATCACGGCATATGATTATGTTGAGGTCATAATTCTCCCAGTAACCGTTGAAATAGCCATCCTCAAGATACCTGTAAACAGCATTTATATCTGCCGGAGTGATGTTTTCCCGGGTAACCATGCCAGCTAGGATTGTATCATCCTTAAGGACCGGCCACATATCGATAATCATACCCTCAGCAACCATGTCGTTGTCATTTGCCAGGGAGATGGCCATGACTTTCATGTAGCTATTCTCTTTCCTTTCAGAATATTTCATTATCAGGGCCGTGGAGAAAAGACCGGTCAGAGCTGAAAAGACCACTATGAGCGAAAGGTCGGAGTATTTCCTGCGATGCCATGTCATCACAACGAGGAACAAGAATAACACATAGATGATACCCGGGAAGCTGCAGTCGGTCACAAAAAGGCGTGCCAGGGTCAGTACCACGACTGCAACACTTACGGATAAGACCAGCCTGGAGATTGTTGACCAGCCGTTCATCATCCGGCAGGCCCGCATAAAAAGAACAACAGGTATTGTCATCAGCAGCATGACGGATACAAATCCGGCCAGGCTCATAAAACTCATATCCAGAACCTTGAAAGCCTCAAAACTGATAGCCGAGTTCAGTACCAGATCACGGAAATAAGCTTCCACGGCAAGAAAAGAGACAAACCCGAGAGCGATGACCGTTCCGGGTACTGCCTGTTTCCATATCCCATGACCGTCCCACCGGGTGTTAAAAGTTCCATGGCTGAAACTTAACTTCATAGTCGAGACTATCAACAGGCCCAGCAACACCGCGTGACCCACCGAAGGCAGCAATGGTCCCGATGACCAGAGGAACGGGGAAAATAGTTCGGTTGACCTGACAGACGGAGGCAGCCCTGCCAGGAGGACAATGCCATAGATCAGCAGGAACACTCCCAGTGCCAGCGGAACGGTAATTTTACCTTTGTATTTAAGGTTAATGCTCCCTGCCGTAAGAACCACCAGTCTCATAAGGAGAAACAGGGAGATCATCCACAGGAGGACGGGGATAATGATAAAGACGGTGTTAGGCTTTTTTTCAGGGAAGACCAGTCCGAAGTGAAACTCTTTTTCGGAGCCCATAACGTGAAAGTCTGAGGCTTCCTCATCAAATGTGATCCGGGTTCCTTCAGGCAGCCAGTATGGTTCCAGGAAACCTGTCCGGAGTAGTTTATTTTCGATCGGATATTGCCTGTAGACTTTTATCAGCGCCAGCATATCATACCCCGG
The DNA here is from genome assembly GCA_003250475.1 of Bacteroidota bacterium. Taxonomy (GTDB): domain Bacteria; phylum Bacteroidota; class Bacteroidia; order Bacteroidales; family VadinHA17; genus SR-FBR-E99. The sequence goes on from QKGI01000079.1 coordinate 1,648, forward strand.
GAACTCCCTATGAACCGGAACGAACCACCCGTTACTGTAAAAAACAGGTTTATGAGCATCAAAACTGTCTTCATAAATAACCGGAAACGCGATACTGTTGTCAGACCAGTAAACTATCGTCCCCTCTTTATAAACAAGTAAAGTGATACCGCTTTTAAGGGCCTCGGCACCGAAATCATTCCGGAACAGTATCATCGTATCGCCTGCAGCTGATATCTCCTTTTCTGCAGAAGCGAGCAGATCAGCCGCTTCCCTCTCGAGTCCTGACAGCCTGGCATCAAGGCGTGCCGTACGGAACCGCCATTCAAGGTTGCCATGGTAAAGCTGGTCGGTGACAACGGCCAGCACCGCCGTTACAAACAACGTCACAAAGACCGTCCTGATGTTTCTAAGTCTGTCAGACATGATATTTTATTCATGATGATACGGATCACCGGCATTCACCGAGAGCACCCTGTAAAGCTGTTCTGCGAACAATAATCGTACCACCTGATGTGAGAAAGTAAGCCTGGAAAGCGAAAGGAGGTGATCCGCCCTGGAGGTGACCGAGGGATCAAAACCCCAGGGGCCTCCGATAACAAAGACTATCCGTTTTTTTGGCAGCATCATTGCCGTCCTGAGCCACCCGGCCATCTCCAGTGTTGAATAGCCCTTGCCGTGCTCATCAAGCAGGACCAGGAGATCATCCTTTTTTACAGCAGCCAGTATCTTCTCCGCCTCCTTTTTCATAATGCGGTCAGCAGGCAGTGTGCCTGTGACCTTTACGTCCGGGATAGTGATTATCTCAAGGCGGGTATATCTGGATATTCTTTTTTCATACTCCGCCACTCCATCCCTGACCCAGGACTGATCCGTCTTTCCTGTAAGCAGAAGAACCAGCTTCATCAATTATCCGGTTTTCATTTGAGTAAGGCAAATATAACAATTAAGGCCTTTGAACTCAGTGTGCGAAGCCGATAATTGAAAGTGGTGCGGTTTTTGATAATATTAGTTAAATTTGCTTTGTCCTTAACCGAAGTAGTATAAAGGAACCAAAATGAAAAAGAAGTTAATGGCAGCAGCAGGGCTACTGCTTATCATCATGTCCCTGCTCGCCGCCCAGGACCAGCCCAGCATACCCTCTGGTATAGCCATAGCATTCCGTTCAGGGAGTGCGGCAGGGCTCTCCGAATACCTGAACAGCACCGTTGAGCTGGTTATGCCCGACAAGGAGGATTTTTACAGTAAGAGCGTGGCAGAGACCATTCTGAAGGACTTTTTCAACCGCCACCATTCCCGTGAGTTCGTCATCAGGCACCAGGGTGCAAGAGGCGATGCGCAATATGCAATAGCCAACCTTGAAACTGACAAGGGACGATTCCGCGTCTATTTTCTGCTTAAAAAGGTCAACGGCAATCCCCTCATTCACCAGATAAGGATAGAATCGGATAATGAGTGATACTGATCACCGGTCATTTATCCTTAATGCTCTTGCCGAGGATACTGGCGGAGGTGATCATAGCTCCCTTGCATCCGTCCCGGCTTCAGCCAGCGGCCGTGCCAGGCTCCTGGTAAAGGAAAACGGCATAATAGCAGGGCTCTCAGTTGCCCGTGAGGTGTTCAGTGTCACGGACTCATCATTGACAACAGATCTGCTGCTTACTGATGGCAGCATCGTTGCGTATGGTGACATCGCTCTGACTGTCGGGGGTAACGTACGTTCAATACTGCGGGCTGAACGTCTGGTGCTCAACATTATGCAGCGCATGAGCGGTATCGCTACCACCACAGCTGCCTACGTTGAAAAGATTAAAGGTACAAAAGCGCAGATCACTGATACCCGCAAGACCACACCGGGCATGAGAGTACTGGAAAAGGAGGCTGTACGTGCCGGTGGCGGAGTAAACCACCGGATGGGACTTTATGATATGATCATGCTTAAGGATAAC
>QKGI01000151.1 GCA_003250475.1 Bacteroidota bacterium
CCGGCACCCTGGCGCTGACGGTCAGGCTGTTCAACATATTCCCCCTGCTCTTCCTCTTCACCAACATCGTTGTCATACCCGTGACCTTTGTCGTACTGGTGCTTGCCATAATGCTGACAGCCACCTCGCCCTTCCCTCACGTCTCCGCCTTCATCGCACTCATCCTTGACCGGGTCGCCGGCTTCACCCTCTCCTTCACAGGCATCATCAGCTCCATGGATCACGGGGTGATAAAAGGCATAGGTATGTCAGCTGCAGAAACGGTCATGCTGACAGCCTCCATGGCGCTGCTGCTCACCTCGCTGCTCAGGGTCAGGAAGATAACGCTGAAGCCGTTCCTGGTCACGGCGCTGATCCTCCTGGCCTGCAACGGTGTCAAGACAGTGCAGGAGAGCCGGCGCGACAGGGTCATCGTCTATAATATCAGGGGCGACGAATACAGGGTCAGGCAGCTAGGCAGGCACCTGGTGGTGACCTCCTCCGGCGGCATGGTACCGGCAGAGGTAAGGAGGCACGCTGCCACACGCGGGTTAAAGATTGTGGTTATTGAACCCGGTTAACGTTTCTTTTACTTAACTTTGCCCTGTTTTTATTGTAGCGAAATGAGAATAGTAATTGCAGGTGCAGGAGAGGTGGGTACACACCTGGCCAAGATGCTGTCGCAGAGCGAGCATGAAATAATACTTATCGACTCGGAAGGTGAACGCCTCAAACCTGTTGACGCCTCCATCGACGTGCTGACCTATGAAGGATCGGCAACCTCTCTCAACCTGCTCAGGGAATCGATAAAGAAGCATACCGACCTCTTCATCGCCGTGGCCCACTATGAGGACACAAATATCTCCGCGGCCATACTGGCAAAAAGACTTGGTGCACGTAAGGTGATAGCGCGCATAGACAACATGGAGTACCTCGAACGGAGCAACAAGGAGTTCTTCCGCGAGATGGGCGTCGACCACCTGATATACCCCGAGCTCATCGCAGCCAAGGAGGTCATCAGCCTCCTGAAGGAGACGGGCACGACAGAGTTCATGGATTTCGCCGGAGGACTGCTGTCGTTGTATGTGCAGAAGCTCGAGAAGAATGCACCGGTACTCGACAGGACCCTGGAGGAGGTTGCTAACTCGCTGGGACCCATACAGTACCGTGCCGTGGCCATCAAGAGGCATGAGACAACCATCATCCCCAGGGGGATGGAGGAGTTTAAGGAGGGCGACCTCGCCTATGTTATCTCGACACGTGACGGCATCGGTGACCTCATGAAGTTCTCCGGAAAGCGTAACGTGCAGGCCAAGAGCATCATGATCCTGGGCGGGAGCCGCATAGGAAGGCATATTGCACTCAAGCTGCAGCACGACTGCCAGATAAAGCTTATAGATATAGATCTTGAAAAATGCCGTGACCTGTCGGAGACGCTTGAGGAGACACTGGTGATCAACGGCGACGGCAGGAACGGAGACCTGCTGGCAGAGGAGGGACTGCAGCATATGGATGCATTTGTGGCCGTGACAGGTAACTCGGAGACGAACATACTGTCATGCCTCCTGGCGAAGAAGATAGGTGTGATGAAGACCATAGCCGAGGTTGAGAACATGGAGTATATAAACCTCGCCGAGAACTCGGGTATAGACACCATCATCAACAAGAAGATAGCCACCGCGAGCCGTATCTTCCGCCACACGATGAATCCCAACGTCACACAGGTCAAGATGATGACAGGTACCGAGGCGGAGGTGATAGAGTACAACGTTCCGGAGAACGCACGTATAGCCGGCAAGCCCCTGAAGATGATCGACTTCCCGAAAGATGCCATCGTGGGTGGCGGCATACGTAACTATAAACCCTACATAGCCACGGGTGACAGTGTCATCAACGTAGGCGACAAGGTGGTGGTGTTCGCCCTGCCCTCGGCCTTTGACAAGCTGAACAAATTCTTCAATACCGAAAAGAAATAGGTACTTACGGGAGTGTCATAATTCAAGCACTCCCCTGCCCTGCCTAAGTATTACCGGCTCGGGACCGGTACAGTCGACTACCGTTGAGGGCTCATTGCCGCCGAAGCCTCCGTCGACGACGAGATCGGCAAAATCGTCATACTTCTCATGGATGAGCTCGGGATCGGTGATATACTCTATGATCTCATCATCCTCATGGATGGAGGTGGTCATCAGCGGCCTGCCCAGGTCGCGCACTATCTCGAGGGTTATGTTGTTATCCGGTATACGTATCCCCAGTGTCTTCTTGCGGTGCCTGAAGAGGGCGGGTATCTGGTTGTTGGCAGGGACGATGAAGGTGAAGGGGCCGGGCAGGTTGCGCTTGAGTAGCCTGAAGAGGTTGTTGTCATGGATCACCGTGTATTCCGAGAGCTGGCTCATCGAGGAGAAGATCATCGACATGTCGGGATTGCCGGGGTTAAGGCCCTTGAACCGTGCTATCTTTTCTATGCTCTTGGCGGATTTGATGTCGCACCCCATGGCATAGATGGTGTCTGTGGGGTATATGACGATGCCTCCCTGTTCAAGAACAAAGGTAACCCTGCGTATATAATCAGGGTTCGGATTCTCCGGGTAAATCTTGATAAGCATCGTTGCGGCTACGTGGGGGCAAATATATAAACTATTGACAAGAGGGATCCAAAAAAAAGAGGGTAAGCTACTCACATCGCACCGCTACAACCTTCTACCCTTGCTGCCTTCCGACCCTGGGGGAGTTCAAAGGGAGCTGGTCGTATGAGACTTACCCCGCACAAAAATACTCATTTTTACGGCCTGTGCCAAATATTGCCTCTAAATTTCCCGTGCGGCCATAATATCTACAAATAGATTATATTTGCTTTCAAAATCAAAAATCCGCTGAATAATGGAACAGAAAAGATCAATCTGGAAAGAGACATTCAATTACGGCATCATCCTCGGGCTCATCACCGTAGGTCTGTCCGTCTTAACCTATATGTTCGACCTGATGTTCAAGACATGGGTTATCTGGCCGGTTCTGCTGATAGGCGTCCTTGTGCTTTTCCTCCTCCTCCGCTCCTACCGTGACCACTACAACAACGGTTACATAACATATGGCAGGTCAGTGGGCGCCGGGGTGATCATATACATCTACGCAGCGGTCATCACTGCCATCTTCACATATGTCCTTTACGCATTCATCGATCCCGGCCTGGTAGACAAGTCGCTGGCAATGGCCGAGGAGAGACTCATCAATAAGGGTGTTCCCGACGCTGCCATCGACAAGGCGATGGAGATGCAGGCCAAGATGATGAAGCCCTGGTTCACCGCCCTGATGGGGATCATCAACAGCATCTTCTACGGCCTGGTCCTCTCACTGATCGTTTCACTGTTCATTATGAAGAAGGGCAATCCTCTCCTTGATGAGGCTGAAGAAGAAACAAAAGAATAATGGATCTCTCCGTTGTTGTCCCCGCTTATAATGAGGCGGAATCGCTGCCTGAGCTTGCCGGATGGATCGACAGGGTCTGCTCCGGTGCGGCTATTGACTACGAGCTCATCATCATCGACGACGGCAGCTCCGACAACACCTGGGATGTGCTCAGGCAGCTCGCCGCT
>QKGI01000040.1 GCA_003250475.1 Bacteroidota bacterium
ATATGGCGGGGTGTGAACCTGGGAGGTAGCAGTCCAAGTATCCAGCCATGGATAAGCTATACCTTTTCTGCCGGGGAGGAGTCTCAACTGACCCTGGGTGCATGGGGTGCCTATACCTTTTCAGAAACATCCAACCAGGAGGTTGACCTCTATCTTACCTATAACATAAAGGATATCGTCAGCCTGACTGTTACAGACTATTTCTTCCCGGGGTTATACAGCGCCGGGGAACGTACAAGGTACTTCAACTACGATAAGGATAGCACCTGCCACGTATATGAAGGCATAATCAGCTTCAACGGCACGGAAAAGATACCCTTCACTTTCCTGTTCGGCATGAATTTCTACGGTAACGATGCATGGAGAATAAACAGTGATGACAGTCCTGGTAAGATTTTCATGACCAAGTATGTTGAACTTGGGTACAACAAAAGCATCGGTGACGTTGATTTCAATCTTTTTGTCGGTGCCGCCCTTGACAAACCCGACACTGACAGGGGTGAACTGGGGTTTTATGGCAACCGTTCAGCGGGAATCATAAACCTGGGCATGAAAGCTGCCAGGTCCATCCGGATATCGGATAAATATGTTCTGCCTGTTCAGGCCTCTCTCATTACAAACCCTGAGGCACAAAACATATTCATGGTTTTCGGGATCTCATTTTAATCACATATAACTAAACAATACAGCTATGTTCAACACAATCTTTTTACAGGCAACGGCAGGATTGGATACAGGCTCGACCGGCTTTATGCTTCTTGCAACCAGCCTTGTTATGCTCATGACTCCGGCACTTGCAATGTTTTATGGTGGATTGGCCACAAAGAGAAACATCCTGGCGATTATGATCCAGAGTTTTGTTTCTCTTGGCTGGACAACCGTTCTCTGGGTCGTTTTCGGCTATTCGCTATGCTTCAGCGGTGGTGAAGGGGGGATTATCGGTAACTTCGATAAAGCTTTCCTGTCGGGAATCAGCATGAATACTCTGTGGTCAGGCAACGGGAAGATACCTGAATATGTGTTCATCGCCTACCAGATGATGTTTGCCATCATCACCCCGGCGCTTATTACAGGTGCTTTTGTGAACAGGGTATCATTCAAGGCATACTTTATTTTTCTCACCGGATGGCAGATCTTCGTTTACTATCCTTTCGTTCACATGATCTGGGGCGGTGGTCTTCTTGCCCAGTGGGGTGTCCTCGATTTCGCAGGAGGCATCGTTGTTCATGCTACTGCAGGCTTTGCCGCCCTGGCATCGGTATTTTACGTGGGAGCACGTGTTGACAAGAATTCGACACCCAACAGCATTCCGCTAGTGGCTATAGGCAGCGGCCTGCTATGGTTCGGATGGTATGGATTTAATGCTGGCAGCGAAGGACAGGTTGATAACATAACCTCCCTGGCTTTCCTGAATACAGACATCGCAGCCTCGTTTGCAACAATAGCCTGGCTGGCGATTGAGTGGATCAGGGAACGAAAACCAAAGTTTGTCGGTCTTCTGACGGGCTCGATAGCCGGATTGGCAACCATTACGCCATGTGCCGGTTTTGTTCCATTGTGGGCATCACCGATAATAGGTATTGCTGCCGGTCTTGTATGCTACGCTGCAGTTCAGATTAAGAACAAAATGAAATGGGATGATGCGCTTGATGTCTGGGGAGTTCACGGTATGGGAGGACTCCTGGGAACAACCCTTCTTGGCGTGTTCGCCTCGAAAGCAGTGAACGCAGCCGGCGCTGACGGCCTGGTCTTTGGCTCAGGATCATTCTTTTTTAAGGAATTTGTCTCTGTGGCCGGGGCATCGCTCTACGCATTCGGGTTCACCTATCTGATGCTTATAATCATCAACCTGATTACCAGGGTCCGTGTTTCCGAGCAGGAAGAACAGGCCGGCCTTGACATCTCTCTCCACGGTGAGAAAGCTTACGATGAGGGGGCATTGTAGGACATTTTAACTCTCTGTAAAGTAAAAGCTCTGTAAATAGAGCTTTTACTTTTTCCGGCAAAAGGATTATTTCTTTATTTTGATTCTTTTTTAACCTTATAAGATGTTTGGCAGGTCAATCAACCGGAAACTAATGGTCTTGTTCTTTATTGTGGGGGTATCATCTCTTTCTGTCATTGGCATCTACTCCTATTTCAATGCCAAGGATGCGTTATTGAAACGCACCCTTGACCAGCTTACCTCTATCAGGGTTATAAAGAAAGGTGAGATAGAGTCGTTCTTCAATGACCATAAAAAGAATTTAACCCTCCTTGCCGGGAATAAGTACCTGCAGGAAATAGCGCTCAGTTTGCCAGGCAATGGATCCGGACATATGGCCCTGCAAAATCCCAGGTTTTTTCCCGACTATGAGCTGTTGGGAATAAACAGCATGTACCTTATAAAGGGTAATGAGAAAGATTCGCTTCTGCTGTATGAGTTTAACGGCACTGACTTCGGAAGGGTAGAGCCGGACAGTGTAATAACGGATCAGCTTTCAGTGTTATGGGGAAAGACATTTTCTGCTACTGATCCCTCCTGTGTTGACTTCAGGAAACGTTCCGATGCTGATAACGAGCCATTGTGTTTCATCGGCAAACAGATAGTCGCAGATAACAAACCCGCAGGGGTACTGGCCATACAGGTCCCGGTCCATGATATAAACAGCATTATGCTTGAGGATAATCCCGGCAATGGATTGGGCAGGTCGGGTGAGGTTTATCTTGTCGGTGACGACTACCTGATGAGGAGCAATTCAAGGTTTATTCCAAATTCGGTGCTTAATACCCCGGTAAACACTATCAGTGCCGTAAACGTATTCAGGGATCAGGCAGGCTCATCGCTGATTGATGATTACCGGACCGTTGCATGCCTGAGCTCCTACGACAGGCTGGATGTACAGGGATTAAACTGGGCGATCATCGCAGAGATTGACTATGATGAAGCAATGATACCGATAGTATCCTTAAGGAATGACATCGTCTTCCTGTCGTTGATAATATGCGTGTTCCTCTTTTCCATCGCACATTTCATCTCAAGGACTATTACCAATCCCATCATAAGGTTGAAGAATGCAGCGCTGAAGATCGGTGAGGGTGATCTGGACGTTAACCTCAAGCCAAAATCAGGCGATGAGATAGGATTGCTTACCGAGGCATTTAATACTATGACCCTGCAGCTCAAGGAGGAACGGTCAAAGCGCATGTCGGCATTGTATGACGGACAGGAACTGGAGAGACAGCGTATATCGAGGGAACTGCATGACGGTCTCGGGCAGAAACTCATCTCTATTAAACTGCAGCTGGAGAGTACAAGCAAACAGAATGCCGGAGAGGTAAAGGCAACCATCGAAGAGGTCAAGGCTGATTTTCTTAAGACTATCGAAGAGGTCAGGCAGATATCTAATAACCTGGCACCGACCATCCTTAACGAGTCAGGGATCGATGTGGCCCTCAAGAACCTTTGCGATTCACTGAACCGGACGTCACATATCGATATCGAACTGTCGGTGCATGGCGATTACTCAACCGGTGATCCCAAGATAAAGTTTTATATCTACCGGATAGCCCAGGAGGGCCTGAACAATGCAATAAAACATTCAGGAGCAACCAGGGTCCAGCTTCAGCTGATAGGGAGCAGGGATAGCATAATACTGATAATAGAGGACAATGGTAAGGGTTTTGTATATGATACTGACGTCTGTACCCCCTGCAATGGTATTTACAACATGAAAGAACGGGCACGGCTGCTCAGCGGTACGCTCGATATTGAATCCGAACCGCTTCAGGGAACAACAGTAAGGCTAAAGATTCCCAGGCTGATTGCACAGCAGGAGGTTTATAATCTGAGAGATGAATAAAATACGGGTTTTGATTGTTGATGACCATCAGATAGTACGTGATGGAATAACGCGAATACTTAAAGATGAGGATGATATCGAGCTGGCAGGGTCGGTCGGAAGCGGCAAGGAGGCTCTAGATTTTATTAAATGCAACAGGCCGGATATTGTAATTACAGACCTGTCAATGCCCGGCATGTCAGGGATTGAACTGACAGGTAAACTGGCAAAACTATACCCGGAGACCAGGGTGCTTATACTATCGATGCTGAATAATGAGGGGTATATTGTCAGTGCAATCCAGGCAGGAGCCAGGGGATATCTGCCAAAACAGGATTCCACAACCGGGATCCTGCTCGAGGCTATCAGGACCATTGCATCCGGCGATGAGTTCTATAGTCCCTCCATTTCGAAGATCGTCCTTGAGAGCTTCGTCAATAATGCCAAGAGCACGCATGTGGGAGATGTTGCCAAAAAGCAGCAGTTAACCTCCCGCGAGAAGGAGATATTGAAACTTTATGTTGAGGGCTGCACAAATAATGAGATTTCTGAAAAACTAAATCTCAGTGTTTTTACAATCAAGACCCACAAGAACAACATCATGCAGAAATATAACTTTAAGAGCACTGTTGAGATGATAAAATTCGCCCTCCGGAACAACATTGCAGAGTGGTAGAACGTCATATATCTCCCGGGTGATAACGGGAGCCGGCATCAGGGTTATACAACCTCCTTTCACGCCGCTGTTGTGGTCTTACTTTAATGACCCATTCCGAAGCAGATGATTCAGAATATGGCCTTTGATCTTAACTTTTCTATCACCGCGGTGCTTATCCAGTAGATATCGGTGTTGCCGTTTTGCGGGCTGTTATGGTATCCGAGCATTGACTGATAGCTGAGCCGGGAAAGCGCGTCATTGTTCATCCGGGCAGACATGAAGAACAGGTATTTGCCATCTGTGGTGACAGACGCCGACCACTCCCTGGGATTGGAGGAATTGATCTCCGGACCCATGTTCATTGGCAGGCTCCAGTTGTCAAGGCTGTCGCGGAATGATATGTAGTAATCAGTCCCGCCATAACTGTCGTCCATGCCGAAAGCCGGGATTATGATATAGCTTTCGTCGCGGGCGACGAAAGCGTTGTACCGGGCCCGGCCGATGTTTACATTGGGTCCCAGCTTTTCAGGTTCCTGGTAGGTCCCGTCAACAAATCGTGAGCGGTAAATGAACTCATCATTGGCAATGGTGTCCAGTTGTGTATAGTAGATTGTGCCATCATATGTTACCGATGGAAAGAACTCCTTGCTCTTTGTATTCACCGGCGGACCAAGGTTTTCCGGCTGCGACCACCTGCCCTCTGTTTTTGTGGATACCCAGATGTCCTCCTTGCTGTCGGATGTTGAGTCTGCAGGCATAGTTGAGATGAAATAGAGCTTTTTGCCGTCAGCAGAGAGATGAGGTTCGATAAATTTATAGGCCGGTTCGGTGCAGTATTCAAAAACCTCGGGAACCGTCCATAGCCCGTCATCCCTGTGTGTATAAAAAATGGTTGTGTACCTGTAGTTGCCGACCTCACGGCAGAAAAATATCTCATCGCCATCAGGAGTGATGGCAAAGTCCCGGTCGTTCATACCGGTAGAAAAGGTGTTGGGGGCGAAGAGCATGGCAGTGTCTCCCGGAGGTACCTGCCCGTAATAATCACCCCGGATAGCCGGACTTTTGGCACTTCCTGCGTGGTCAGACCGGCATGAGGCAAATGTGACTGCAATTAGCAGAAACATGTAACAGGTTAGATTTTTCATGGCTTTGGGTAAAATTGGATTTGACATGTCACAAGACCAGAAATGTAAGCATTATAATTTTGTTTTCTTCCTGTTTTTTCTCTTTTCATCCATCCACATCAGCAACATTGCCGGGAACATGAAGATAAAATTAAGGAGGAAGAAGATAAGCTCGAACCATATCCTGCTGTCCGGCGCAGGGTCACCTTTGAACCTGCTTAATACCGCATCCCAGGTATTGCCGGTCAGGTTACCGAAGTAGATGATCCTGATAAATACGTAAATATCATCTGCAGTTCTTCTGCCATAATAGTCAGTAAATTGCCTGGTCATCTCAGCATCAGGATCCTGGCTTGTTTCTGCAAAGTGTTGGGTATAGAGCAATGCAGGGACCTCGAACGCGGATGCGTTTGCCTGAAACTGCAGGTTGAGAATGTCCCTGATCTCCTCTTCGCTTATTCCGCTTGACACTGCCTGTTTTGCATGAAACCATTCACAATATACACAGCCATTTACAGCAGTGGAAACTGACATGATCTTTTCCCTGAATATCTTGCTTATCTTCTTATTTCCGAATGCCCTGATAATCTTAAGGAAATGACCCAGCAGAAACAGAATATCACGTGCATAACCTTTCGGTGTAAAGACCTTTTTAACAAACTGATGTTTTATCATTTTACTTATATGAATTTCTAACCTTTTTATAATCCGTGTCAGAATACTTTCTTCTGCCTTTTGTGTCTCCGCCAGATGACCGGGAGATAGCCTCCTTATTGCCGCTAATTTGAATATATTCTCTTCATCTGATACTCATTCGAATATCCTGGTGCCGAAAAGAAACCTCTCCTGCCACCAGGGATCGTTCAGCATGGTGATGGTCACACCCAGGCTGGTTGAGGTATGAATGAACCTGTTATTACCCACACAGATGCCTGAATGAGTTATGAACCGGCTGGTACTGTATGACCTGATGAAAAAGACCAGGTCACCTTTTTTCAGTTTTCCCATATCGGTTATTATGCTGCCATACCTGGCCTGTTCCTCGGAATTGTGCGGCAACCTGATCCCATGACTGGCGAATACAGCTACCAGCAATCCGGAGCAGTCAATACATCTCATTGATGTGCCACCCATGCAATGTGGCACACCGAGATACCTCCCTGCAGTTTCGATAATATCATCAGGGGTGACATGATGTGTATCCAGTGACTTTTCCACTCCTCCCTTCATGAAATCTTTCAGTTTTTGCTTGTCTGTACTGCTGGTGACACCTGGGACGGAAGCCTCAGGATAAATCTTTCTTGAACATGAAGAGCTCATCAACTGGTAAAGTACCAGCAGTATAACAAGGAATGTGCCCCGGGTTTTCACAGACATAATGCAGGTTGTTTTCCTGTTTGATGACGGAATTATTGTTTTCAGGTCACAAATCTGATGCGGACAGTTGCCTGCATCATCGGAATAGAGCCTATTTGTCAAGCTTCTCCCTGTAATAGGCCTCTACATCTTTCCAGTGATAGAAACCCGGAATATCTGTTTCAACGGGAATCTCAGCCTCTTTTTCACAATGAAGGACTTTAACGATAACATCACCTGTTCTGCCATTTCTGTAAAATATAAGCTGCAGGTTGGATCCCATGGGTGACACCTTAAAATCGCTCCAGACAGTGTATATCTTTTCTATATCGGATTCCTTCCTGATGACCCCGTTGATATCCATCAAAGCCAGTAATGGACTGATATATGAGTCGTGACCAAACCTCAGATCAGCAGATATATTATTTCCTTTGATAGCCTCCCCGGCACAATCCAGGATGTTCCTTAGCAGCAACCTGGAGCTGTCTTTTGCCACCTGGCCTGTAAATAGGATATACCTCTTCATATTGGATGCCTGCCAGAGTATGAACAGCTCTTCTTTCGTAAAAACATCATCCATAGTGATATCCAGTCCCTGTATATCCTGGAGGTCCGCAGCTATTGCATAAAGATCATTAATAAAAGAGACAGGAGATGTGACATTTTCCTCCGCGTAAACCGGGTCGGTAAAAACCCTGGAGATAAATTGCTCCACGTTAATGTTTTTTTTCAGGAAGTCTGTTGCAACTGTATTTACAGAATCCCTGTTTGACGATCCGTAGGCATTGTTAAGATAATTGTTCCTGTCTGTCGCCTCCCTTTTAATGTTTATTTCAGGATTCAGTTCCTTGAGACGTTCGTTGTTGGCGGCCATGCTGAGAATACATCTCGGCACGGTTGTCGACCTGCTGTAAATATTACATTCACGGCTTTTTTTCGTTGAGAATACTTCAGGAAAGGTATAAAACATACGTTCGGCAATGGCCCTGTGTTCAATGACTCCCAGTTCCGACAGATCGCCGTAACGCTTATAGGCATCCTCCGCGGCAGTCCGTACCCTTTCAAAGAGACTTTCGCCAAATACTGTCAGTTTACCGGCATCATGAGCCGTGGCAAGTATTGTAAAGGGACTGTTATATGTGTCAGGGGATGACAGCCAGCGTGATCCATGCCGTCCGTAATGACTTATATAGAAGGGTTTGTATCCCGCGGGAGCCGGGGTTATGGGGGTTTCAACGTAAATGTACTGCTGGTAGATGCCTCCCATATGCCTGTCATCACTGAAAAACTCTTCCCGGGTTGTCTGAGCATGAATATAAACCGGTAACAACAATAACAGAAAAGTGATATAAAAATGCTTCTTCATGGTTAAATTCTTTAAGTCCGAAAAATAGCGCTTTTTGATGTGGGCTGCAAGGCGATCGGTACTTTACTGCCTGCGGTGCCGGTTAATTTCTTACACGGCAGAAAGATGGTGTATGGAGCGCATGACAATGATAATGAAGGTATTCGGTTCTTTTTGTTGCATATCATTTAATTATTTCGTAATTTGCGTTACGTAAAATACGCAATATGAAGAATGTGATTACAAATCCGTTTGTTACAGGCGGGTATGCTGGTCCCGACTATTTCTGCAACAGGACGGAAGAGACCAGGAGACTGTCAGATGCCATTTCATCACGCAGAAACATTACCCTGATATCACTCCGGCGAATGGGTAAGACCGGCCTGTTGAAACATCTCAAGCATCAGGTTGAAAACAAGAGTAAATCCACGGCTGTTATCTATACCGATCTCCTCCCTACGATGAACTGCAATGAGATGCTGAATGCCATTTCGACAGCTCTCTTCAGGGTAAGAAGAATGGAAAGCAATTTCATGGAGAGGATGTTCGGATTACTTGCGTCGCTTCGCCCGAGGCTTACGGTAGACGCTCTCACAGGTGAGCCGGCTGTGGAACTGACAGTGGAATCGTCTTCTGAGATTAAGACAGGATTAGAAAACATACTCCGTTTGATTTCAGAGATAAAGCAGGAGATTATTTTCATATTTGATGAGTTTCAGCAGATAGCCAGATATCCGGAAAAAAACACGGAGGCTATCCTGAGATCGGTTATCCAGGCATACCCGCTTATTCCGTTCATTTTCTCAGGCAGCAGCAAACACATGCTTGAGAATATGTTTATGTCAGCCGGCAGTCCGTTTTACCAGAGTTCTGAGCTTATGTACCTCGACAGGATCCCGGAGGAAGATTACAGTGTTTTCATAAAGGAAAATTTCGGGAAGGCTGACATGGAGATTAATGATGGGGCTATTCTCAGGGTCTTTAAATGGACCAGGCTGCATACCTATTATGTGCAGTATGTGTGCAGCCTGCTTTACGAACAGGGAGCCCCGAAATCAGAAGAAGCCGGGGTCAACAGTATATTTCATCGTATTATGACCGATTTTGAACCTCAGTATATCAATTACCGTAATCTTCTTCCCCGGCATCAGTTCAGCCTGTTAAAAGCTATTGCGGCGGAGGATGGGATTGCGCAACCAACAGCCGGAAGTTTTATTACAAAACACGATCTTACCAGTGCAAGCTCAGTTACTACCTCTCTGAAATCGCTGGCGGAAAAGGAGATGATTGTCCTTGACAACGACCGGTGGCAGGTGTATGATGTATTCTTTTCAAGATGGCTGCAATACCACTATGGCCCCGGTGACAACGGGAAATAAACTATAACCAGCCGGTCCTTTAAAGGGGTTATATAATTAATAGCTTCCGATTTAGCCTGGTGCTTGTTGCTTTGGGTATCTGCCGGCAGAGTCATGCAGGAGCACTTCACTCAACTGTCAGATGGATGCCAGGGCAGGCAGGACCTATTATTCTGAGAGGCGGATCATAAGGTTTGCTGAGAAAATAATTGAACCCAGGGTATGACAACCTTTTCACGGGTTACTTGTTATTTGTTTAACAGATGAGAACAGGAACAGGAAAGGAATAGTTACATGCAGAGACGTAAGGTTGTGATTATAGGTGCCGGGTCTGTAGGGGCGACATATGCCTATGCCCTGGCACAGAGCGGTGTGGCAGAGGAGATAGTGCTCACCGATATGAACCGCGAGTTGCTTAGAGGGCAGGTGCTGGACCTGGTGCACGGACAGCCGTTCTTCCCGACAGTATCCATAAAAGCCGGCAGTGAAGATGATTATGCTGATGCCAGCATGGTAGTGATCACGGCAGGGGCTTCGCAGAAGCCGGGAGAGACACGGCTGCAACTGCTGCAGAAGAATGCCGCTATCGTCGGTGGCATAGCGGAGAAGGTGGCAGCCAGCGGTTGTCAGGGCGTGATGCTCATTGTAAGCAACCCGGTGGATGTGATGACATTTGTTGCTCAAAAGCGCTCGGGATGGGAGAGAGGCCGGGTGATAGGTTCCGGAACGGTGCTCGACAGTGCCCGGCTGCGTTATTTCATAAGCCAGCATTGCGGCATAGATGTCCATAACGTGCATGCTTATGTTCTCGGAGAACACGGCGACAGTGAGTTTGCAGCCTGGTCGATGACCCATGTGGGAGGTATTACCATAGAAGAATATTGTCCTTACTGCGGCAAATGCGAGGGGTGGGCAGAAAAGCGCAGGTGGATGGAACAGCAGGTGAGAGACTCGGCCTATCACATTATCGACGCCAAAGGGTCGACATACTTCGCCGTGGGACTGGCACTGGTGCGTATAACCGCTGCCGTCTTGCGTGACCAGAAGAGTATGATGACAGTATCAGTAGTGGCTGAGGGTGAGTTCGGGCTGAGCGGACTGGCACTGAGCATTCCCTGCATCGTCTCGAACAGGGGAGTGGAGAGGGTAGTGGCCTCACCACTGACTGCCGGGGAGATGGATAAACTCCGGGAGTCAGCCGGGGTGATCAGGAGAGCAGTGGAGGAGGTGGGGGTATAGGTCTGAAGGTCTGAAGGTCTCAGGTCTGAAGGTCTTGAGTCTGTCGCTGCGCTCCGTCTTGCAGTCTTGCAGTCGTGTCGGAGCGTAGCGGAGATCCCCGACCGTAAGGCCGGGACAGGCTGGTGTCATATCCGCCAGCTCCTCCAGTGTCATTGGATTTTCAAGGTTTGATTCTATGTAATCCAGTGTTCTGTTATCCTGGAGATATATTCAGACTGCAATGCACTTACTTCACTCATACTGGTCAGGATATTTTTGTTGTCCGGCAGAACACAAACAGCTGCTGTCCGGAAGTAAATATAGTATAAAAGACAAAGGAGAATCGTGCCCGACTGCAAAGCCGGTAGTCACGGTCGTAGACATACCTGGGAGATGAGCCCGGGGCATAAAATATCAACTATGTAAAAACAGGTTCCGGAAATACCTTATGCTTGACAGGAACAAGGCAAGGCCAATGCCCAGATAGATTACTGACAGGTACTGCCTGGGGATATGGGTGTGCCGAAGAGTGATCCCCAGCGTGATCATGATTATGATCAGAAGGTAGCTTTTCCAGGAGATGAACGAGAATGCACAGGGTTTTTCGGACAACATGTTAATACGTGCAAGGTTCCTGTCAACAATCCTCAGGAACCCGAAGTGATGGATCGTCAATGCGGCAATAAACCCGGTAACACCAAAGATCCATGCATGCCCGCCATAATCGTATAACCAGTGAAATGCCATCGAGGTCAGCATCAGTCCAACACCTAACCACATAGTCCCGGCAAGTCCAAACAATAATTTCCTGGGAATTGCAGGTTTGAGTCTTTCTATAAATCCAGTCATTGTTATATGCACAGGGTAATAGTTACCCGGGTGGTGTTTTGAATGTTAAATATATGCTATGTTTATCCAATCCGGTAATTATAAGCCAGAGAATTGTATGGTTAACTTCACGGGCTGCCGTAGTTTAAGCTGCAACCCTGTCCGTCCCTGCTCCCCATGGCCTGGGAAGAGGGTAGAGCTATGGTTTGCCCTGGTAGGTCCCTGGACCGGCATCTGTAGTAAGAATAAGGTGAGACCCAGACCGCCATATCCAGGGTGAAAGTCCTTATCTTTATATCTGTTAATGAATAACCGAATACATACCTGATCAAACTTACCGGATACTATGAATATCAGACTATCGAGACCCTGTTTATTAATGCTGCTGGCGCTTCTGTGCGGATCAGCTTCTATGTTTTCGCAGTCGAAGGGCCTGCGCGCCATATCGGAGGATGAACTGAAATACAACCTTGATTTCCTGGGCTCTGCTGTGTTCAGGGGAAGGGAGACCCCTTCACCGGAACTGGAGATAGCCACTCTTTATATCGGGAACTGGGCAAAACATGCCGGGCTGAAGCCGGTCTTGAAAGACGGGTCGTTCTACCAGGCCGTCCCCCTGGCAGTCACCTCGGTCTTTCAGCCTGCAACAAAAATTACAGTATCCGACGGAACCGTTGACAGGATTTATTATTTCGGGCAGGAGATGAGCGGTGCTTTCACCAGGAGTGGCACATACCGGGGTGAAGTTGTCTTCGCAGGACTGGGGATAAGTGATCCGCAGAACGGTTGGGATGACCTCAGTGGTCTTGACCTGAGGGGCAAGATGGTGGTCATACTCGATGCACAACGGCCCGGTACCGTTTTCCCGCTCGGATTTACCATGACCGGCAGGCTGTCGTCAAGGATTAACGCGATACGTGACCGTGGTGCAGCTGCCGTCCTGTCAATAGTGGATATGGACCGCGAGAAGCTCAAGTCGGAAGGGAAGGACATCTTCGGCTACATCCCAACAGGCAGGCTGCCTGTTATGTATGATTCGCAACGGACCAGCTTTCGCGTCGTGCAGGAGGGCCAGGCAGGGGATGCGACAGGAAGGCCTGCCCTGCCCTTTGAAAGGGCAGAGATAAGCCATGACCTTGCTGCTGACCTCCTTGGCATCACTAAAGATGATATTGCCGCTATGTTTAACAAAATCAGGCAGGGTACCCGGGCAGAGCCGTTTGCTGTCCCCGGCAGGAGTGCCAGGCTTGATGTCGGGGTACAATACAGCACCTCATCATCGGACAATGTCATTGCAATGGTGGAAGGCTCCGACCCGGTGC
>QKGI01000101.1 GCA_003250475.1 Bacteroidota bacterium
TGTGAAAATAATGAACAAGCTATTGTCATGCATAAAATATTACTTCAGAACGTTGGTTTTCAGCGCCGGGCTTGTCATTATCTGCGGTCTGGCAAACATTGCTCAGGGCCAGACAGTGCTGGCGACATGGAACTTCCCGAACGATCCGGACAATGCCGTCTGCGACGGGGGAATAGCCGCCAATGCAGCTAAAACCATTTCAACCGTAGGTGGCACCTCTGCCATCGATTATTCTCAGAACGGAGCAACAACAAATTCTGCATCCGCCACCTCCTGGGATGGCGGCAGCGGCACAAAATACTGGTACATAAACATAGTTACCACCGGCTATTATAATATCACCGTCTCCTCTGCCCAGCGGGGGCGCGACCAGGGCCAGACCAGGAGCCCCAGGGATTTCAGGCTCGAGTATAATACCGGATCAGGTTGGGTTGCAGCACCAGGAGGCTCCATCACTGTAGCAAATAACTTTACTACAGGCGTCCTGAATAACCTGGCCCTGCCAGGAGGGTGCAGCAATATTGCCTCCCTTCAGCTTCGCTGGATAATGACATCAAATACTTCCATCGGGGGCAATACGGTAAGCTCATCCGGCTATAACCGGATAGACGACATCGTAATAACTGGCATGCCCCCCGGACTGAATGTCACACCCTCAAGCCTTGATTTCGGTTTTGTGGCAAACGGTTCAACATCTTCAGAGATGACATATACCCTTTCCGGGGGAGGTCTGTCTCCTTCGGCCGGGAATATCTCCGTAACAGCGCCGGCAAACTTTGAGGTCTCGCTCAGCTCAGGATCCGGCTTCGCATCATCGGTAAGCGTTCCATACTCATCCGGCACGCTGGCTGCAACAACAATATATGCCAGGTTTACACCGGCAAGCTCCGGCATGGTATACAGCGGCGATATTATAAACAGCGGAGGCGGCTCTTCTGATGTAAACGTTGCCGTGTCAGGGAACTCAATAGCCTCTTATTGTGCCTCTTCGGGGAACACTGCTTATGAGACAAGCATAACCTATGTCAGCTTTAACACCATAAGCAGCGTAAGCGCAAAACCCTCCGGTTACAGTGACTATACCTCGCAGGAGACAAGCGTGTATAATAACAGCACTTACGATCTGAGTGTAAATGTGAATACAGACGGTAACTATACTGTCTACGCCATGGCGTGGATTGACTGGAACGGGAACGGAAGCTTTAATGACCCGGGAGAATCTTACAGCCTGGGTAGCGCCAGCAACACGGCAAACGGACCTGCAAGCCTGTGTCCGCTAAGTATCACCGTGCCCGCCGACGCTATCGCGGGAACAACAAGGATGAGGGTTTCTGCCAGGTACAACAGCTATCCCGCATCGTGCGATACGGGCTTTGATGGCGAAGTGGAGGATTATTCACTTAACATTTCAGAGACCCCGCTGATATATTATTCCCAGGGTGCCGATCCGACCCAGCTTTCGAACTGGAATTCAATAAGAACAGGAGGCGGTAGCAGCCCGGCCAGCTTCACGGATGCCAACCAGGTATTTATTATCCAGTCATCCCATTCCATGACCGCTGCATCAGCATGGAGCGTCTCCGGCAATGGCACAAAACTGGAGATTGAGAACGGGGCCACTCTTACTGCCGGTGCTGCAGTGACTCTTTCCGCGCTGACGACCTTCCAGATAGACAATGGAGGGATCTATTATCATAACCATAATTTAAACAACAATATTTTCAGCGGCATAAATTCCTTCGACGCCGGATCAACTGTAAATTATATGTTAAACGGCGCCCAGACCGTTGCGCCTGCAGTCTATGGAAATCTGATTCTGTCAGGATCGGGAGTCAAGGCCATAACAGGAGCGACAGTCAATGCTATGCTTTCAATGCTGGGTACCGCCACGACTTCCGGGTCGGCTCCTGTTTATGGTATCGATGCCACACTCCGATATATGGGCTCGGAAGCCCAGACGACCGGTGCCGAATTTCCGGCAACATTCAACGGCACGGGAGGTGTAATCGTAAATAATGCTGCAGGACTTACCCTTTCAGGAGATGTAACAATCGGCAGCACTCTTACAATGACACAGGGAAATATCACAACCGGTGCATTTACCCTGGCTCTTTCAAACAGTGACGAAGGCTCATTGGTCCGGACATCGGGTACCGTAACAGGAAGGATAAGACGTGCGATTTCGGCAACATCATCTGTCGATTACTGTTTTCCTGTTGGAACGGGCACATATTACAGGCCGGCAGTAATGAACTTTTCTTCATTATCAGCCGAAACGGAAATAACAGCCGAGTTTATCTCTTCCCCGCCGCCGGGGTTTGTTGCATATGCTGACGGCATTGCCAGTCTCGACGATGTATTTACGGAGGGTTACTGGAGATTTAGCAGCTCCGGCATCCCGGCAACGGCAGTCTATTCACTTACCCTGACAGGCGAGGGATTCGCCAGTTATACCATAAATGAAAGCACCAGGATCACAGGGAGAGACAACAGCAATACCACCTGGAGAGCCATGGGGGTTCATGATACATGGTCCGGAAATGAAATCTCACGCACCGGCGTCACAAACCTGAATACCACCTCCTTTGATTTTGCCCTTGCCCACGGATGCACGGAAATAGTGCTGGGCTATGACCATGAAAGAAATCTCACCATAGATCATACAAAAGTATCCGGCGGAACGGATCTTTATAATTTCCCTATGCTTATCAGCATAACCGGGCAGAGCTTTTTGCGTACCTCCCCGGCAGGAGACATTATTAATTCAAACGGTTATGATATAACCTTTGCCGATGAGAATTACAATAAGCTCGATCACCAGGTTGAATATTACAATGGCACGACAGGGGATCTGATTGCCTGGGTTCGCGTACCGGTACTTTCCGTGACAACAAATACAGTTATCAGGATGCTTTACGGAAATCCGCAGATAACAGCAGACCCGTCTGTGACCACCGTCTGGGATAGTCACTATAAAGGCGTCTGGCATCTTGATAACAACAGCCTCAACGATTTTACATCCTTTGACGCAGCCGGAACACCATATAATTCTCCCACATATCCGGGGGGAATGATTTCCGGATCAGTCGGGCTAAACGGCACAAATCAATGGATCGAGGTCATTAATGATCCTGAAATAAATTTTGCCGGCAACATAACCGTTTCCGCATGGGCCAGGATGAATAGCGCCAACCGTGATCAGAAGATTGCAGGTAATCAGAATAACTCATCAGGCGGGTATAAATTTGGAATATACACAAATAACAAGGTTGAGTTTGAAATCCGTAATGCCGCAAATACAGCATCACTGAACAGGGATGTAGCCGGCGGGACGGTGTTGACAACCGGACAGTGGTATTACCTGGCGGGGGTGAGCTCGGATGTACTTGATTCGATAAAGACATTTGTAAACGGTGTGTCTGAGCGTCCTTTTAAGAAGACCGGGATCCTTGGAGTGGCCTCCAACACCCTGACCATAGGAAAAGAACCGTTCTCTTCGCAGTATTATTTCAGCGGCATGTTTGATGAGATAAGGATCTCCGATGAGGTAAGGTCTGACGGCTGGCTTAGAACAGAATATTACAATCAATCGTCGCCATCAACATTTTATACTCTTGATGACGTGGCAACATCATGTGACAACCTTCCTTCGGAGAGCATCTGCACAGGACCTATCACCCTGACATTCGGATACCCGGCAGGAGGCACATATTCAGGCAACCCCTATATTACCGGTGACATTTTTAACCCGCCCGCTGCCGGATCTTACCAGATAACATATACCTACTCGGGTGGTTGTGGCATGTCATATGTTACTAAAGAGTTTATTATCACTGACTTTCCGGCGGCACCCACGGCTCCCGACAAAGAATACTGTACCAGTCAGATTGCTGTCCTGGAGGCGACTTCCGGCGCGAATATCAGGTGGTATAGCGAAGGCATCCTGGTAAGTACGGCCAACCCGTTCTCTACAGGGCAGACGGTACCGGGCACTTACTATTATACTGTCACTCAGTCGTTGAATGGATGTGAGAGCCCTGAGACAACAGTAAGCCTGACCATATATGATGGCATTTCGGTTATCACCCAGCCTCAGCCGGAGACTGTCTGTGCGGGCGATAACGCCTCATTCACAGTTACAGCATCCGGTTACAATATGTCATACCAGTGGCAGGAAAATGGCGTGAATATCGCTGATGGAGGCATTTACAGCGGCGCTGCCACCCCGACCCTTACCCTGGCGGGTCCGGGATTTGCACTCAGCGGAAGCACTTACAGGTGTGTTATAACGACAACCTGCGGGACTCCCGTGACCAGCAATGCTGCTCTCCTGACAATAAATGCGCTTCCCGTTGCCACCTTCAGTTATTCCGGTAATCCTTACTGCCCGAATGCCGCAAATCCTTTTCCGACATTCAGCGGAGGCGGATCTGCCGGCACATTTTCTTCCACCCCGGGCCTGGTCTTTGTAAGTACAGCTACCGGACAGGTTGATATCGCAGCAAGCACACCGGGAAGCTATACTGTTACAAATACCATTGCACCCTCAGGAGGTTGTGGAGAGATAACGGCTACAAGCCCGCTTACCATTGCCGCTGTCCTTACCTGGACAGGGGCAGGGGGTACCGACTGGAATTCTGCAGGCAACTGGTCGTGCGGTCTCATTCCAAACCAGGTCATGTCCGTGCAGATACCGAATGTGCCTAACAAACCGGTAATCAACAGCGGGGCAACAGCGGCAGTAAATAACCTGGTCATTGAAAGCGGCTCTTCGCTGACAGTGGAAGGGAATACACTCAGCGTCCTGGGACAGATCACTAATGACGGCATTATAACTGCTACCGGCGGGACTATTGAAATGAACGGGTCCGGGGCCCAACAGATAGGAGCGGGCATTTTCAGCGGGAACACCATTCAGAACCTGATAATTGACAATACGGCCGGGGTAACCATTATGGGACCTCTTAATGTCTCCGGCGTTGTATCCGTACAGAACGGAACCCTCTCGTCCGATGGATACCTCACCCTTGTCTCCACGGCTGCAGGTACAGCTCTTATTGACGGCTCTGGCACAGGGGAGGTTGCCGGCAATGTAACAATGCAAAGATACCTGCCGTCAGGATTTGGTTATAAGTATTTCAGCTCTCCCTTCCAGGCTTCAACTGTCAGTGAATTTGGCGATGAAATAGATCTTGCCGGATCATTCCCGCAGCTATACATGTTCGACGAGAACAGCCCCTACTCAGGATGGATCGGGTATGCTACAGCAACAAACGTGCTTCATCCCCTGGAGGGTTACGCTCTCAACTTCGGGGAACTGGCAGACCCGGTAACGGCAGATGTCACAGGCGTTGTTAACAACGGAGACCACTCGGTAACCCTCTATAATCACAACAATGAGTTTACCACAGGCTTTAATCTTATTGGCAACCCGTTTCCTTCTCCCGTTGACTGGGATGGCCCGGGTTGGACCAGGACCAATATTGACGATGCTGTCTATTACTTTGTGGCCAGTACCACGGATTCTTACGGAGGAACCTATAGCAGCTATGTCAACGGGGTTTCGAGCGACGGACTGGCATCCAATATCATTCCGTCGATGCAGGGATTTTTTGTACATGTCACCGACGGTACCTATCCGGTGTCGGGTACACTCGGACTGACCAACGGCTCAAGAATAAACGATCACACCAGTCCGTTCCTGAAGTCGGCAGCGGTAGATTACCGCTTTATGGTAAGGGCTACGGCCTCCTTTACTGATGATCAGACGTCGGCGGATCCACTGGTGATCTGCTTTGAAAGCCATGCGGAAAATGATTTTGACAGCCCCTATGATGCCCTGAAACTGTTTAATACGGACATGATGGTAACAAATTTCTATTCAATTGTTCCATCACAAAAGAAACTATCAATAAACACTCTTCCCGATCAGGTCGATACGGCGTTGTATGTTCCCCTGGGATTGACCATTTACCGCGACGGAGAGGTAAGTTTCCGGTTAAAGGATGTTGAGAACCTTCCTGCAGGCGAAAGCATCTACTTCAGGGATGCTCAGACAGGGGTGAATATAGACCTGGTCCGTAACCCGGAGTATAAGGTTAACCTTACCCAGGGTGAGTATCACGGCCGGTTTATGCTTGCATTTCTCAAAAGCCTTACCGATGTGACACAGCCGGAAGAGACAGGAGATATTTTCTCAGCATATCTTTCCGGGGGAAATATAAAGGCAACGGTCCGTTATGTCGACGGCAATGGAGGGGTGATCACCGTGTATGATGTGGCGGGAAGACCGGTTTACTCGGTGAAGGTATATGAGCCGGGGGAACTTGATCTGACGACAGGGCTCAGCCAGGGAGTCTATATTGTCAGCTATACTACAGGGATTCGTCAGTGCACTATTAAAATGGTACAGGGAATATGAACATAAATGCCAGCAACACGTCTGCCAGAGCGAGACGACTGATAATTGTAGCCGGCCTGTTTGTTTTATGCGGGTTTTACGGCAGTCTGTCTGCACAACCTCGTCCACCGAGGCCGGTTGTCATAACTGTCAATAATGCACAACCGCTTGCATTCGGAGCCTTTGTCCCGGGTAGCATCGGCGGGACCGTGACAGTAAGTCCCAACGGAGGAACCCGGTCCTCTTCAGGAACAATAATCCTTCTCAATATGGGTATTGTTTTCACACCAGCGATGTTCTATGTCAGGGCAAACCCCGGTACGGTAATATCCCTTCTCACCGGCCCGGCCTCCGTCATCACCGGCAGTAACGGGGGCTCACTCTCCCTGCAGACAGACGGCACTTATCCCTCGTCACCGTTTGTGACCACTGTTCCCTACCAGCAGCAGACAACAGTACTCGTGGGAGGTACTCTCACCGTAGGTAACATTGCCTCCAATCCTCCGGGAAATTACAGCGGAACAATAGAAGTCACTTTTGTACAGGAATGATAAACAGATAATAATCTGAAGCTTATGATAGAAACAAAGGCGGATACCATATCACATTTCAGGGGGAGGATGCCTTTGCTTTCTAAACGCCGGACTATAGTAATCCTCTTAATGATTCTCTTTTCTGTGACGTCATTGCCCGTTATTGCACAGGATGACCCACAGTATGATGAGATACTTGTATATGTCAGGGTGCCGTATATCGGGGTGACTGAAATCGACGCGGTCATCAGGGACCAGGAGATCTATCTGCCGGTGACCGGACTTTTTGATTTCCTTAAAATAAAAAACACCCCTGGGCAGAATCTTGAAAAAGTCACAGGGTTCTTTATTAATCCTGATGACACCTATTCAATTGACAGGGCAGGCAACAGTATCGTTTTCGCCAACCGGACATATGATCTTAACGAGGGCGACCTTATACGCTCAGAGACCAATCTCTATCTTAAGGCGGAATACTATGGGAAGGTGTTCGGGCTCGATTGTATTTTCAACTTCAGGGATCTTACGGTAACTATTGATACCAAGCAGGAGCTGCCGGGCATCAGGGAGATGAGACAGGAAGAGATGAGGAAAAATATTGTCCGTCTCAAGGGGGATATCACTGTAGATACCACCATAGGAAGGAGCTACCCGGCATTCCGGTTTGGCATGGCAGACTGGTCTGTCTATGCCAGCGAACAACCGGGCGGCCAGGCTGATGGCCGCCTCAGCCTGTCTCTTGGCTCTGTCATTGCCGGGGGTGAGGCTACCGCCGCCCTGACACTTTATACCCAGACCGCCTTCAGCGAAAAGCAGCAGTATTATATGTGGAGGCATGTCAATAATGACCGCACATGGCTACGCCAGATAATGGCCGGAAAAATCAGTACAGGAGCCACAGCCTCAATATACAATCCTGTTGTCGGAGTTCAGCTTACCAACAGGCCAACAACATTCCGCCGTTCCTTCGGCACTTATACTCTCACCGATAACACAGAACCCGGATGGACGGTCGAGCTCTATGTTAACAATGTCCTGGTTGACTATGTTAAAGCGGATGCCTCCGGCTTTTTTACCTTCGAGGTTCCCCTGGTTTACGGCAATACTCTCGTCAAGCTGAAATTCTACGGACCATGGGGAGAGGAGAGAACCCGGGAACAGAATATAAGCATCCCTTACAATTTTCTGCCTCACCGTGAACTTGAATACACAGTAAGTGCAGGGGTGGTTGAAGACAGCCTCTGGAGCCGCTTCTCAAGGACAACAATAAGTTATGGCGCCACAAAATTCCTTACCCTTGGCGGAGGATATGAATACCTCTCATCTGTGACCGACAGCCCGGTCATGCCCTTTGTCGATGCATCGTTAAGGATTACCAATAACCTGCTTATCTCAGGCGAATACGCTCATGGCGTGAGGTCAAAAGGGACTCTTACCTACAGGCTTCCGTCCAACATTCAGCTGGACCTGGTCTACACCAGGTATGACAAGGATCAGAAAGCCATATCCTATAACTATCTTGAAGAGAGAAAGGCCTCCCTTTCGCTGCCGCTCAGGATAAAAAAGATCGCAGCTTATTCCAGGGTGTCATATTACCAGATTGTATTCCCCGGCTCACAGTATTCCACTGCTGAATGGCTCCTTGCAGGAAGTGTCTCCCGCGTCAGCGCGAACCTGACCACTTTCGGCATTTTTTCCGAATATTTTGATCCTAATATATACAGCAATCTCTCCCTGGGTTTCAGGTTGCCGGGTTATTTTGTTGTCATGCCCCAGGTGCAGTACAATTATTCGCAGAAGGAACTTCTGTCAGCACGGGTAAACCTTGAAAAGCGGTTGTTTGAGAAAGGCTATCTGAACATTTCATATGAACATAATTTCCGTAATAATCTCAATGTAGCCGAGCTGGGCTTCAGATATGACTTTGCGTTTGCACAGGCAGGTATCTCTGCAAGACAGACCAACCGGCAGACCACGCTGGTGCAATATGCCAGGGGAAGCCTCATCAATGACAGCCGCACCTCGTACCTGAAAGCGGATAACCGCACTAACGTAGGACGGGGAGGAATATCTGTAGTGGCATTTCTTGATCTCAATGCTAACGGCGTTCGTGACGAGGGCGAACCGAAGGCAGCCGGACTCAACCTGAGGGCAAACAGCGGAAGAATAGAATACAGTGAAAAGGATTCATTGTTTCATATCATAGGTCTCGAACCATATGTGAGACACTTCCTCGAGCTGAGTGAGAGCAACTTCGACAACATCTCATGGAGAATACCGCATAAATCGATAGCTGTCATAGCCGATGCGAACATGTTTAAACTCATTGAGGTGCCGGTTAATGTTGTGGGAGAGGCAACGGGCTCGGTCATGATTGAAAAGGATGGAAGGAAAACAGGGCTGAGCCGCATAATAATGAACTTCTATGATACCGGGGGTGACATTATTGGCAGGGCCCTGACGGAAGAGGATGGATACTTCAGTTATTTCGGCCTTACTCCTGGCGATTATCGTGTGGGCGTCGACACATCGCAGCTGAGAAAGCTGAACATGACGGTTGAACCTGATTACAGGAGCTTCAGCATCAGGAAAAACACCGAGGGGGATTATGTGGACAGGCTTGACTTTACCATCCGGAAGATCATTACCGCCCCGGACACCATCACCCCCGTTGCCCGGGTCACTGCAACAACGGACACGGCAGCCGTCACAGCACCCGAAGACAGGATTGTTGCCAGTGACACATCATATCTCGTTGTACATGAGATCACCCGTGAGCTGGTAACAATAACTGAGGACTATTTTGCTGTTCAGTTCGGAGCCTTTAAGAACAGGATCTATGCCGAAGCCATGAAGAGCAAGGTTGAGGCAGCCCTTGACAAGAATGTTGAACTGTTTGAGGAAGACGGCTTCTGGAAGGTGCGTATAACCGGGTTCGATGATCGTGACGATCTCGAGAAATATGTTCCGGTGATACATGCCCAGGGGATCACGGAGATATGGATAATAACAAACAAGGCAGTGAAGGGTAGCTGGGTATCCACAGTGAGAGAAGATTCGCTTGCTGTTGTCAGGGAGAGGGTAGAAGAGAGGCCCACGATGGTCGTAATTTCCGGCACAGCATTACAGGTAGGAGCCTTCAACACCATAGAAGAGACGGCATCGGTGAGCGACAGGCTTCTTGCCGCCACGGAGATGCTGGTGAC
This sequence comes from Bacteroidota bacterium, assembly GCA_003250475.1. GTDB lineage: Bacteria > Bacteroidota > Bacteroidia > Bacteroidales > VadinHA17 > SR-FBR-E99. The sequence continues at coordinate 10,140 of QKGI01000101.1, forward strand.
GGTAAGAAACGAAGGCGGCGTGTTTAAGGTTCAGTTAACCGGCTTCGCAGACACGACTGCACTCAGGGAATTCATCCCCCTGTTGAGGAAACATGGGTTTGAAAATATAGTTATACTGCAGGAGACGGCGGATGGACTGGTACCCGTGGTGCCGGCAGTAATAGTCGCGGCTCCCGAACCACAGGAGGAGCATTTAATTATAGAAGAACCACCCGTGAAAGAAGAGGCTGCAGATATTACTCCCCCGCCACCGGCGGCACCCAGGTTTATCCTGAATGCAGGAAGCTACTATAAGCGGTCAGCGGCCGAACGGGCACGGAATAAGATAGTCAGAAACCTTAACCTTCCTGTGGAGATAATTGAAGAATGGGACAGTTACAGGGTTGTCATCACCGGGTTTTTTACAAGGGAAGAGACATATCCTTATTATCCCGAGCTTGCAGGACTCGGATTCACAGATATCTTTGTCTATGAAAAACCACTTATTGACAGGTAGACAAAAACAGATCCGATGAAATATATAGGTGCACATATAAGCGCAGCAGGCGGAGTGGAAAACGCACCGCTTAATGCGCATGAAATAGGGGCGATGGCCTTTGCTTTCTTTACAAAGAACCAGCGCCAGTGGGTCTCCCCGCCCCTGACAAGTAAGAGCATAGACGCTTTCCGAAGCAACTGTGAGAAATACAATTACAAACCTCACCAGATACTGCCTCATGACAGTTACCTGATAAACCTCGGTAACCCGGATCCGGATGGACTTGGCAGGTCACGTTATGCCTTCAATGATGAGATGAAGCGGTGCGAGTTGCTTGGACTCGACAGGCTGAATTTTCACCCGGGAAGCCATCTTGGGAAAATGACAGAGGAACAGTGCCTTGACCTTATAGCAGAGTCTGTCAATATTGCACTGGGAAAAAGCAGCGGGGTAACGGCTGTTATTGAAAATACGGCAGGACAGGGAACAAACCTCGGATACAGGTTCGGGCATCTCCGGCATATTATTGATAAGGTTGAAGATAAATCAAGGGTTGGAGTGTGCATTGATACCTGCCATGCCTTTACTTCCGGATATGACATTTCTGATGCCGCGGGGTTTAAAAAGGTCTTCGACGAGTTTGAGACTATCGTCGGTTTCAAGTATTTGAGAGGGATGCATCTCAATGATTCGAAGAAGGCATTCGGCACCAGGGTCGACAGGCATGACAGCCTGCACAAGGGAGTACTGGGAGATGAAGTCTTTTCACTGATAATGAATGACCCTCGTTTCGACGGCATCCCATTGATCCTGGAGACACCCGACGAGACCCTCTGGGCAGACGAGATCAGGTATCTCTATTCGCTTCAGAAATAACAGGTATCAGTCCCACACATAACGCCAGGAGCCATCCGGCTGTCTCTTCCATACGGTATGAAACATACCGTGTGATTCGGTTATATTACCGGCAGAGTCAGGTGCAACGTGTGTATATTTGCCGTAGGTATAACCTAAATCTCCCGATACGTCAACGAAGTCCGGGGCCCACATAAGCCTGGTACCGGGCTTCAGGTTATGCCGATAGTATTCCCCGATAGCATCCCTGCCTTTAATAAGCTTTCCTCCGCGTAGTATTACTGCACTGTCAGCAGCGAAGTAAAAAAAGGCTTCAGCAATACCACTGTCAGCTGCCATTGAGGCAAAATCACCTTCAGTCCTGGCTATATCCTCCCTGTCCTTTTCCGGGGAATGAACACATGAAATGTTAATAGCGCAAAGAACAGATAACAGAGATAAGAAAGTCCTGCTTTTCATATTTTGGATTTTTTATGCCATCAAAGAGATGGATTAAATTTATGCACTTTTCGGTATTTATCTGCAAACAAGTCCCTTATTCTCTTTAATCGCCGCCACACTCCGGTCAACTACCGGGGTTTAATGTGTTTTTATACCTTTGCTGCAAATTGAAAGCATGCCCCATGAATCAGGTAATATAAAAATTCCCCCTGTAAGAACATGACAAATTATATCATTCTAGTCCTCTGCATAATCATCATATTGTCGTATCTGTTTGATATTTCAAGCAAGTACTCAAAGATTCCGGGCGTTATAATGCTGATAGGGCTGGGTATTGTGCTTCAGCTTGTAACCAAGACGACCGGACTGGAGATACCGAATATGCGGCCAATCCTTCCTGTGATAGGAACACTTGGACTTATTTTGATCGTTCTGGATGCCAGCATAGACCTGAAGCTTGAAAAGAGGAAGGCCGGATTGCTGAAAAAATCTGTTTTATCCGCACTTATTCTGCTGGTCCTTGTAGTCACGGCGGCCTCCTTCGTTCTGGTGCATTACTTTGAATATTCACCTACTGCAGCAGTGCTGAATTCCATTCCGCTCGGGATTATTAGCAGCGCCGTCGCGATACCCTCAGCCGGACACCTGAGCAACTATGAAAAAGAGTTTATTATCTATGAGAGCTCTTTTTCCGACGTTTTGGGTATCATGGCATTCGATTTCATCCTCTATAACCAGGGGAACATTTCCGGAGGGCTGGTACATTACTTTTTTGCCGGGCTGCTGACAGTGGTCATCGGCGTGGTCACCACCTCGGGGTTGTCAATACTCCTGCACAAAATCAATTACCATGTCAACTATATAATCATAATGACAGCAGTGGTTCTGATCTATGCACTGGCCAAGCTGTACCATCTGCCGGCACTACTGCTGGTCCTGGCTTTTGGTCTTGCATTGTCGAACAACCAGCTCGTTGAAAATACTTTCATTAACAGGTTTGTCGATTTTGAAAAATTAAGAAAGGATCTGGATTCTTTCAGAAAGATACTGGGAGAACTGACCTTCCTGGTGCGCTCGTTCTTCTTTATAATATTTGGTTATTATGCT
>QKGI01000073.1 GCA_003250475.1 Bacteroidota bacterium
ATAACGCTCTCAGGGCACGAGGGATAAAGACAAACAGGTTCAAGCTGAAGCCTGCATACCAGTGCCATGACCTCGAGGAGATGTGGGCCGGGCTGAAGCTGATACAGCTGAAGCCGGGGCTGAAGATACTCGTCACCGGCGAAGGCCGCGTGGCCTCGGGCGCCATGGAGACACTATCCAACTGCACCAACCTTCTCAATGTCAGTCATGAGGACTTCCTCACGAAAGAGTATGACGTCCCGGTGGTCTGCCAGATAGGACCACAGCACTATGTCAAACATACTGACGGTCGTGCCTTCGACTTCAATAACTTCATGAACCACCCGGAGGACTACAGGTCCGACTTCCTCAGGTACACCAGGGTGACCGACGTGCTCATCACAGCCCACTTCTGGGATCCGCGGTCGCCGGTATTCTTTACCAGGGAGGATGTGGAGAAGCCCGAGTTCAAAATATCGGTCATAGGTGACATCAGCTGTGACATAGGAGGTCCCATACCCACCACCCTCAGGGCCACGACGATAGCTGACCCTTTCTACAGCTATAACAGGAAGAAACACTGTGAGGAGGAGGCCTTCACCAGCCACGATAACATCTCGGTGATGTCGATAGACAACCTGCCGGGAGAGCTGCCGCGCGATGCGTCGGGCGACTTCGGGAAGCAGCTTATAGACCACGTGCTGCACGACCTGTTCATGGACAACGACTCGGCGATGATACAGCGCGCCACGATCACCTCCGGCGGCAGCCTCGAGCCACAGTACCATTATCTTGCCGACTGGATAAAGCCTGAGCCGGGTGAGCTATGATGCGCATTGTGATCTGCGGTCCTGCCCATCCCTACCGCGGCGGCATCGCAGCATATAACGAGAGGCTGGCACAGCAGTTCCTCCAGGAGGGGGATGCTGCAGCCATTTACACCTTCAGGCTCCAGTATCCTTCGTTCCTCTTTCCGGGCAAGACACAGTATGATGACGGCTATGCTCCCGAGGGTGTGCCCATCACCAGGGCCATCAACTCCGTCAACCCGCTGAACTGGCTCTCGATAGGCTTCCGGCTGCGGCGTACCAGGCCTGACCTGCTGATAATGCGCTACTGGCTGCCCTTCCTGGCGCCGGCACTGGGTATCATAGCACGCATAGTGAGGACCAACAGGCACACCAGGATAGTGACTATCTTCGACAATGTGGTGCCGCACGAGAAGCATATCGGCGACAGGCTGCTGACGAAGTTCTTCGTGAAGAGCATCGATGCGGCCCTGGTGATGACCAGGGCGGTGGAGAAGGATCTCCGCGAGTTCAGCGCCACCATGCCATGCGTGATCTCCCCGCATCCACTGTTTGATAACTACAGCATGCCTGTATCAAGGGCAGAGGCTGTAATACACCTCAAGCTGTGCCCGGCCGACAGGCATATACTCTTCTTTGGCTTCATAAGAGGGTACAAAGGGCTCGACCTGCTCATCAGGGCCATGGCCGACCCGGCGGTAAAAGGCCTGGGGATAAAGCTGATAGTGGCAGGCGAGTTCTATGAGGAGAGTAAGTCCTACTTCGATATCATCCACGAGCTTGACATAGCTGACAGCATAATATTCCATTCTCATTTCATACATGACAACGAGGTGAGATATTACTTCTCGGCAGCCTCGCTGGTGGTGCAGCCCTACCGCAGCGCGACACAGAGCGGCGTCACACAGGTAGCCTATCACTTCAACAAGCCCATGGTGGTAACCAACGTGGGCGGACTGGCGGAGATAGTGCCGGACGGCAAATGCGGGTTCGTGGTGGATCCCGAGCCGGCAGCGATAGCGGGGGCTATCGTAAGGTTCTTTGAAGGCGACGAGAACCGGTTCAATGAGGGTATAGAGGAGCAGAAGCAGCTCTACTCATGGGATAAGCTTACGGAAGCCATACGCAGCCTGGCAAGGGAGACGCAGAGGAGAAGGAGAAAGGTCTTAGGTCTGAAGGTCTAAAGTCTGAAGGTCTGAGGTCTGAAGGTCTGTCCGCCTGACGGCGGACGTCATGCGGTCTTGCAGTCATGCAGTCCTGAAGGTTTGAGGTTTCCATCCCTGCAGTCTGGCACCTTCGCTATCCCGACATACCATGTCGGGACTTAACGCTCGGCCCTAGTCATGCAGTCCTTAAGGTCTTAAGTCTCCTGACCTTCGGACATAGGACCTTCCGACCCTCAGACCCTTGTATTCAGTTTCTCCCTGATAAGGTACCTGTTGCGGTCGGGTGAGCGGCGGTTGACCAGCTCCGCCAGGAAGCCGGTGAGAAAGAGAAAAGATCCTATTATCATTACCGCCAGGGCTATATAGAACCAGGGACTGTCAGTCACCAGCGGGGCCCTGAGGTTATGATACACAAAAACCAGCTTGCGTATACCCAGGTAGGCGGCGAGGACAAAGCCCGTCAGGAACATGAGCGTCCCCATGGTGCCGAAGAGGTGCATGGGACTCTTGCCGAAGCGGGTGATGAAGCTGATGGTCAGCATGTCAAGATAACCCTTAAGGAACCTGTCGAGGCCGTACTTCGTCACCCCGTACTTGCGCGCCCGGTGCTGTACCACCTTCTCGCCTATGTTCCTGAAGCCCGCCTCCCTGGCCAGCATGGGTATATACCTGTGCATCTCGCCATAGACCTCTATGCTCCTCACCACCTCACCGTCATAGGCCTTTAGCCCGCAGTTGAAGTCGTGCAGCTTTATCCCTGAGAACTTCCTGGCAGTATAGTTATAGAGCTTTGAGGTGGTCCGTTTGATGAACGGATCATATCTCTTCTTCTTCCATCCCGAGACAATATGATAACCCTCCTCGCGGACCATCCTTACCAGCTCGGGTATCTCGTCGGGGCTATCCTGCAGGTCGGCGTCCATGGTGATGACAACGGCGCCGGCGGATGCTTCGAACCCTGTCTGGAGGGCTGCCGCCTTGCCGTAGTTCCTGCGGAACCTCACAGCCCTGATCCTGCCGTTACCAGCGGCGAGCTGCCTGAGCACATCCCAGGTGTTGTCGGAGCTGCCGTCGTCGATGATGATGAGCTCGTAGTCAATAGCCGCACCGGAGCAGACCCTGTCGATCCATCCGGCAAGCTCAGGCAGCGATTCCGCCTCGTTATAAGCGGGGACAACAACGGAGAGATCCATTATTCTTTTGTTTCTTCTTCAGCCTCGTCAAGGAGAGGATTGCCCTTCTTCATAATGAACAGTGAAACGATCAGTGAGAGTACCAGGCCGTAGAAGATGCTGTTGATGATCCCCATCAGGGCGGTGAACCATGGCTTCATCATCTTGGCCTGCATCTCCATCGCCTTGTCGATGGCAGCGTCGGGAACACCCTTATTGATGAGTCTCTCCTCGGCCATTGCCAGCGACTTGTCTACAAGCCCGGGATCGATGAATGCGTAAAGGACATATGTGAAGATGGCAGTGATGACCGCTGCGTAGATGTAAATGATCACCCCGGCACCAACTGACC